>JBDRDE010000256.1:0-5693 GCA_043821065.1 Candidatus Omnitrophota bacterium | reverse complement strand
CCTCTGGGCTTCGCCGCCTGAGAGGGTCGTCGCAGATTGGCCCAGTTTTACATAGCCGAGTCCTACATCGTGCAGTGTCTGTAGCTTGCCCCTTATCGCAGGTATGTTCTGAAAAAGGCCCAAGGACTCTTCCACGCTCATATCCAACACATCGGATATGGACTTACCTTTATATCTCACCTGCAGAGTGCCTTCATTGAATCTGTGCCCTTTGCAGACCTCACACCGCACATAGACGTCGGGAAGGAAGTGCATCTCTATCTTCTTGGTGCCGTCCCCCGTGCAGGCCTCACATCTGCCCCCTTTTACATTAAAACTGAACCTGCCGGGTTTATAGCCTCTCACCTTGGCTTCGGGCAGCCTGCTGAATATATCTCGTATAGGGCCGAACAATCCTGTATAGGTGGCGGGGTTACTCCTGGGCGTCCTGCCTATAGGAGACTGATCTATCACTATGACCTTGTCTATGTTATCGACTCCCTCCAGGCGCTTGTGTCTGCCAGGTTTCTCCTTGGACTTATATAGCCTCTTCGCCAGGGCCCTGTAGAGTATCTCGTCGATTAGCGTACTCTTTCCCGAGCCTGAGACGCCCGTCACGCATACAAAGAGTCCGAGTGGTATCTTTACGTCTATGTTCTTCAGGTTGTGTTCGCTCGCTCCAACTATGGTAATATACTTCTTCGGGTCCGGGGCCCTCCTCTCTTTAGGTATAGATATCTTGAGTTTGCCCAAAAGATACTGGCCGGTAAGAGACTCGGCGCAGCTCAAAATATCATCGAGCGTGCCATTGGCTATCACCCTTCCCCCATGTTCGCCCGCTCCGGGTCCGAGATCTACTATATGGTCTGCCCTCCTTATGGTGGCCTCGTCATGCTCCACAACAATAAGTGTGTTACCGAGATCCCTCAGAGATTGCAATGTGTCCAGGAGCTTCGTATTGTCCTTCTGGTGCAGCCCTATGCTCGGCTCATCTAGTATATACAGAACACCCATAAGCCCGGCCCCTATCTGCGTTGCCAGCCTAATCCTCTGGGCCTCCCCGCCGGATAATGTGTTCGACGCCCTGTCTAGCGTCAGATAGTCGAGCCCGACATTTACCATGAAGTCGAGCCTCTCCCGTACCTCTTTTAGAACCTGGTGGGCTATCAATCTCTCCTGTTTTGTCAGGTCGAGATTGTCAAAAAACTCTTTGGCCCGCTTCACGGATAGAGCACAGAGCTCCATTATGTCCTTCCCGCTTATAGTGACAGATAGACTCTCCTTCTTCAGCCTCCGGCCATGGCATTCAACGCAAGGGAGTACGCTCATATATTTGTTTATCTCGGTCTTGACAAAATCGCTCTCGGTCTCCTTAAAGCGCCTTTCGAGGTTCGGCACTATGCCTTCAAACCACCCTCCCCCATCCTCATCGCCGTAAAGGACCCTATTCTTTATATCCTTGGAGAGGTCGCGGTACGGTGTCTCGACGTCAAAATCGTAATCCCTGGCCAGCGACCTCAAGATCCTTCTGTAGTACAAGACAATACCCCTCCCGCCCCTTCTCCAGGGCTGCGCGGCCGTGATAAGCGGCCTCGACTTATCCGGGATTATAAGGTCGGGATCTACCTCCATCTTCGTGCCAAGCCCGTCGCATTTTGGGCACGCCCCATATGGAGAATTAAACGAAAAGATCCTAGGCGTCAGTTCTTCAAAGCTCACTCCGCAATGGACGCATGCGTGTTTTTCGCTGTATATATGGTCTTCGGCCTTCTTGTCTGACTGTAAGCTTACCACTATCATGCCATCACCGATCTTAAGGGCGGTCTCGACCGAATCGGTGAGGCGCTTCTTCGACTCGTCGCTCAAAACGATCCTGTCCACTACCGCCTCTATAGAATGCTTTGTCTTCTTGTTCAGGCGCGGAGGCTCTTCTACATCAATGATCTTTCCATCAACGCGCACGCGTACAAATCCCTCTTTTTCTATCCTTGAGAATATCTCCTTATGCTCTCCTTTGCGCCCCCTGATAAGCGGGGCGAGTATCGCGAGCTTCGAGCCTCTCTTCATGCTCATGATCCTATCGGCGATCTCCTGCGCGGACTGACCCGATATGGGCCTTTTGCATAAATGGCAATGGGGCTTTCCGATTTTAGCGAAAAGGAGCCTGAGATAGTCATAGATCTCTGTCTGCGTTCCGACGGTGGAGCGTGGATTCGAGCCCGCAGTCCTCTGCTCGATGCTTATGGATGGGGAGAGGCCTTCTATGTACTCCACGTTAGGTTTTTGGAGCTGCTCTAAAAACTGTCTTGCGTAACTCGACAGGCTCTCTACATACCTGCGCTGTCCTTCCGCGTAGACAGTATCAAACGCAAGGCTCGATTTGCCGGATCCGCTCAACCCCGTAACCACTATCAGTTTGTTTCGCGGGATCTTAAGATCGATATTTTTTAGGTTGTGTTCTTTCGCTCCCTTGATGTAAATATAATCCTTCACCCCGCACCTTCCTTAAAATTGCCCCTGCACCTGTGACAAGAAGGTACGGGGTTCATCTGTAAGTTTCCCTGGATGAGATCCCTCGCTTCTTTTTCGCTATGCGAAAAAGCGCTAAAGATACTTTGGTTTTCGGTTGGCAGCGCGCGGTTTGCGGTATACGTGCAGCACGCAAACCGCTAACCGAAAACCGCAAACCATCTACATCTATTACAAGCCCAATATGGTAAGCGCGTAGACCTTCGCCGCCTTTATGATGCCTGAGACGCGGACAAATTCGTTTTCGCTATGCCAGCTCTCGCCGCCCCTTGCCGAGTACCCTACGGAGGGGATCCCCTTCTTTATGAGGTACCTCACGTCGGTCCCGCCCGTAAGCAGCAGGAAGCCGGCATCTCTCTTAAAGACATCTTTGATCGCTTTGCCAATAGCTTTGCATATCCTCTCTTTGGGATCGACAAAGACCGGGCCGTCCTGAGTCAGTATCTCCAGCTTGAATTTGCAGCCCTTGCTCTTCTGCGCGCCCTTTTCTATAGCCTTCATTATCTCTTCTTTGGCCGACTCTATGGTCTCTTCGGGTATCAGGCGCCTGTCGATAGAGAAAGATGTCTTGGCTGAGACGATATTCACCTTATTGCCGCCCTCGAGTTCTCCGCCCAGGACCATCGTGGAAAACCGGTCCCTTTCGCTCATAGAATCAAACGCCGTCTTTCGCTTACTCAATTTTTTATTCAGTCTTTTAAGCTCGGTAGCTATGTCCAGCATGGCGTCAAAAGAGTTCGCGCCTTTATGCGGCATAGATCCATGCGCCGTCTTCCCCAAGCACGTCACCCTGGCCCAGAGTATTCCCTTATTGCCGCAGGATACGAAACGCGTCGTGCACCCCTCAGTTAACCCAAAATCGGCCTTTATCTTATTCTCTTTCGCCAGCCACCCGAAGCCGGTCTTGCCACCAATCTCTTCGTCCGGGGTAAATGAGAGCTGTACGTTCACACGAGGCAGGCGCTTAAGGCTCTTTAGCGCGTATACGGATAATATCATCGCCGCGATCGTCCCCTTCATGTCTTCGGAGCCGCGGCCGTAGAGCCTGTCGCCCTTGACAACAGGCTTAAACGGGTCGCGCCTCCATCTTCCGGAAACGGGTACCACGTCATAGTGGCCGTTTATATGGAGCGTTTTGCGGGAGCCGGTCTTCCAATCTGCTATCAGGTTGATCCTGCGCGATCCGGCCGCAACGCCGTGTCTTTTAAGGACACGCGCGGGTGTCTCTATCCTCTTTGTGGGAAGGCCTATCCTCTTTAACTCCTTCTCAAGAACGCCGACAAGTTTTTCGTAATTTTCGCCCGGAGGATTTACAGTAGGTATCTCGACGAGCCTCTTCGTAAGATCTATAATATAAGGCCTTTTATCTTCTATAAATTTACTGATAGATTTTTTCATGGCTTCGCTTTTAATAGTGCAAGGCAGTAAGGCATATAAGCCTTACTGCCTTGCGATATAATAAAAAAGAAACTATCTCTTTCTCTTCTTCTTCTTCTTCTTTCCTCCGCGGACCATCTTGGCCATGGAGACATCGCCCTTCTTGTCGATAAAATAGAGATATCCCTTCTTCTTCTTTACGCCGCTTTTGACCACTATCTTACTGCCGCCGCCTTTCTTAGCGCCGCGGGCCATTTTAGCTTCGTATACGTGGCCATTCTTGCCAACGTAGTAAAGGTATCCCTTCTTCCTCTTGATACCGCATTTACAGACTTTTTCTGCCATTTAATTCACCTCCTTTCTCAATGAGATCTGCATTTACGAAAACTGCTTATTTTCGTAAATGCATCTACTTTTGAACTTCTTCCATGAGCGGTCGAATTGAGCCCTTCGAAGCCACTCTTTCATATTTCAATAAGCTCGGCGAAGTAGGGCACTAATCCTTCTTCGCCCATAAAAGAATCTCATAGATGTCTTGGGCTTCGAAGGATAAATTCGGTCATAGACTTATGTTCGCTTTCCCATTATATGAGGCTTCGCACCGCTCCATAAGTCTAGACCTCATTTAAGTACCGACCCTCACCCCGCTCGCGATACCCTCAAGCACGGCTATGGCTGAAAGTACGGCCAGGTAGCTCGTTCTTGGATTATCAGGTGAAGGCACATTCTCCGTTCTTACAAAAAAGTTTCCCGCCTTGCCTTTTAGCTCTATCTCATGAGAGTTCCTGCTCTGGCCTGGCGAACAGATTATCCTCACCCTAGTCCTCTCGGCGCCTATGCCCGCAAGGCTCAGGGTAGCGGATACATTCACATTCTTCGGGAACGCCTTTATAGCCTCCTTTGCGCTCCCTTCGAATATCAGCTCATCATCCTTGATAGCGTCGAGGTCTATCCCATTTTCCTCTATATAGGGCGCGCCTTTGAGGCCCTCCGGGGGCTTTTTTGTCGTCAGGACAACCTCGTCTATCCCACCCACGCGGGCGGCTTTTATCCCGTCAAGCCCTGCCACAGCCCCGCTGGGCACATAGACCCTGCGCCCATCCTCCCCGGCCGACTCCAGGAACTCCTCGTTGCCTATCAGTCCACCGGCGCTCATCACAAGAATATCTTTACTGTGCCGTGCTGCCGCTTCAAGCGCCGGACGCGCCGCTTCGCAGGATGCCGCCTCCACTATCAGGTCGCAAGACCTCGCAAGTCCATCCAGAGACTTCTCTATGGCCGTTTCGCCCGAAAGGGCCTCCTTCAGGACATCCGCTCTCTCTTTATCTATATCAAAGATCGCGCTTACTGTGATCACGCGGGTGAGGTTCTTTGAGCAGTATTTCGCAATGGCTGATCCTATCGCCCCGCACCCGATAATCCCGACTCTTAGTTTGCTTGTTTTCACTTGCTTTAACAGCCAATCTGTCTCAGTCACTTTGTGTCATTCCGGCCGAGCCGAAGATTTTAGCACCAGGCGAGTACCGTTAGACCTAAAAAGGTCTAACGGTACGAGTGCCGGAATCTCAGGTCAAGATTCCGGTATTTGCCTATTGGCTTACAAAGGCAAAACCGGAATGACAAAAAATTCTCTAAACTCCTGATATAGCAGCGCCGCTCGGCTCTCCTGAGACCTCAAGCATCCTGTCTAAAGACTTCTTCGCCTTTTGAGCTATATCGGACGGCACCTTGACTTCGTACTTTAAAAACTCCAGGGAATGTAATACCCATCCCAACGTGGTAAGCTTCATGCTCGGGCATATCAGCTG
>JBDRDE010000255.1:0-7955 GCA_043821065.1 Candidatus Omnitrophota bacterium | reverse complement strand
ATATCATAAATAGCCTATACTCTCCTTTAGACGCGATGAACCGCTTCTTGAATCTCGCTCTGCAGAATACTGAAGAGGAGTCCCAATCCAGGCAGTTTCTCTTAGAGACCAAACTGGGCTTAAAGAGGATGTCTGTGCTCGTGGACAGGCTGGAAGACTACGCCAAAAAGATAGAGCGGGAGTTTGATGAAGTATCGAAGAAGCGAGAGCTATGATGTTTTTTGACAGCGGCAGGGCCAATATACTCCTTATAGGTAACGACAGATTGGCGCAAAAATCTCTCTATGAGATGCTCTCCCGCAACGAACACAAAGTAGAGATAGCCCCTTCTATAGAATCGGCCCTCACTAAGCTGGACAAGAAGGTCTTTCAGGCCATCCTGGCGGATTTCGATGGCGTGGAAGGCACAGACGCGCTCCAGATCATAAAAGACCACTCCCAGTCAGCACCTGTCGTGATAATGGCCACCTCAAGGGATATAGAACTCGCGGTAAGCAGCATAAAGCTCGGCGCGTTCGATTATCTCGCGAAACCTGTCGAAGACGAAAAGATATTGACCGCTATAGACCGGATCATCGCAGGCGCCGCGCCTTCTGATGTGGAGACAGGCGAAGATCCCGTCACGAAATGCTCCGAAAAACCTGAGGATGTCTTTCTCGGCCTGGTGGGCTGCAAGGACGGACTCGCTGAGATATGTAATCTCATAAAGCGCATATCGCCCGCGAAGGCGACAGTGCTGGTGAGGGGGGAGAGCGGAACAGGTAAGAGAGTGATAGCCCACGCCATACATATGGCGGATAAGAAGAGGCGCAACAAGCCCTTTGTAGAAGTCTCCTGCGGCGCGCTGCCGAAAGACATTATAGAGAGCGAGCTCTTCGGCCATATAAAAGGGGCGTTCACGGGAGCCATAAACGACCGCAAGGGGCGCTTCGAGATAGCCAGCGGCGGCACCATACTCCTGGATGATATAGACGGCCTCCCTCTGGACCTTCAGGTAAAACTCCTGCGCGTGCTCCAGCAGAAGGAGTTTGAGAGGGTAGGGGACCACAAGACGATGAAGGTCGATGTCCGCGTCATAGCCTCCACAAACCAAAACCTCGAGAAGCTCATCAAGGATAAACAATTCAGGGAAGACTTATATTATAGATTAAACGTCATATCATTGACCATCCCGCCCTTAAAAGAGCGCAAGAGCGACCTGCCTCTTCTGGTAGACCACTTTGTGGAACTGTACTCCAAAGAGAACAATAAGAACCTGAAGGGCCTTTCTAGAGAGATGGTCGAAGTCCTGATGAACTACGACTGGCCGGGCAATATAAGGGAGCTCGAGAATATCATAGAGCGCGCCGTGATACTCGATACAGACGGCGTCTTGGACACGGCGGACCTGCCTGAGATCATACTACATAAAAGCGCGGCGCTTGCTATTAAGTTCGATAGTGTCGGCAGCCACATATTGAAAGATGTCATGAAAGAGCCCGAGAAAGGGCACATAATGCGCATATTGAAGGAGGTTGGCTGGAACAAGAAGAAGGCGGCTGTAAAATTGGGTATAAACAGGACTACCCTCTATAACAAGCTGCGTAAATATAATATTTTAGTAGCCGATCATAACGAATAGCACAGCAGGGAATCTTATATATCATGTATTCGAACGGCGTAGGGCTGCAAAGTCTCGTAAATATCACCGATTGGCAGAAGATACAGGACCTATTTTCAGATGCCTTGGGCCTTACCTTAAGGACGGTCGATCTTAAGGGCAAGCTCCTTACCAGGATAAGCAATTCCACCGTACTCCTCTACCAACAGATCGATCCATCCACGCCCGGATATAGCCAATTCTGGAATCCTTGTTCCATAAGTGAGGGCGAGGATAGGGAGCTCCATATCCTCGAGGAGACTAACTACAAGTGCCCATTCGGCCTGGATGTCTATGTTATACCCATAAAGGCCTTCGGCAAGAAGGTTGTGGCCTACGTTATGCTGGGTCCGGTCATACTAGAGCGCAGAAAGACAAACTCCGAGTATATGGAGGACGCCAAGAATGCCGGGCTAGTCTATGAAAAACTACTGGACATGCTCTTAAGTGTGAGCGTCTTTTCGCATACAAAGGTGCGCACCATACTCAATCTTCTCACCGATATCTTTTCATACATGGCCCAGACCGGCTTCCACAAGAAGAGGCTCGCTGAGATAGCGCCCAAGATATTGGAGATGGACCCCCTATTTTCAAGCTATTATGAGGAGAAGGTCTTAAGCGCCCTTCTCAATACATGCATTTTGGCCTTAAATGCCGATTCCGGGTCTGTAATGACCGTAGACAAGGATACAGACCACCTCCATATAAAAGCCGCGTCGAAGATGGATGAGGAGTTGGCCAAGAAGGTCAAGACGAAGATGGGGGAGGGGATAGCCGGTATGGCCGCGGCCACCGCCAAGTCTATCATACTGCCGAAGGACAGCGACAAGAAGGCGATATCCACTCAGATGAAGAGAGACTATATCAAGTCTTCTATGATCGTTCCATTCAATAGGGCCGATAAACAGGACGTATATGGTGTTATAAATTTAAACGTGATGCGCAAGGATAAAGAGTTTACAGATAAGGACGCCACCATAGTAAAAGAGCTCATCAATCTCGCCAGCATCGCCCTCTTACCGGTAAGGGAATAACCAGCCATTAGCTAGCCTAGCCTATATTTTTTTCTTCCGCAGCAAATACATTGATTTATTAATATGATAAGAGTACAATAATATCATAGAGGTGTGATATATAATGCCAAAAAACGGCAAATACGGTATACTCTCCCAACCTAATAAGAAAATAGGGCCGATGGTCCTGATCTATTTTGCTCTCATAATCATTACCGTAGCGGTGTATTTCTACGGATCAAGAATAGAGCAGAGCCAGATCGAGGGCGAATTCAAGCTGGAGGTCTCCAGCGTCATATCCTCAATAGAGAAGGAGAAGAGCTCCAACTTCACTTTTGTACGTTCAATAGAATCATTCTACAAAAGTTCAGAGTTTGTGACGAGAGAAGAGTTTAAGCAGTTCTGCAGCCATGGCCTCCTGCGCCACAGCAATGTGAGGGCTGTGGAGTGGATACCGCGGGTGAGGCTCGCTGAACGCGAAAAATACGAGAGCGCGGCTATAGCTGACGGCTTTCTGGACTTCAGGATCAGAGAGAGCTTAGGCGAAGGCCTTCTAGCGCCCGCCATAGAGAAGAAAGAGTATTTCCCGGTATACTATATAGAGCCATATGAGGGCAACGAGAGGGTCCTGGGTTTCGACGTCAGCTCTAACGCGAAGAGGGTAGAGGCGCTCAGCAAGGCGAGATATACGGGCATGATGACGGCTACTTCTGAGGTAGACCTGATCCAGGACGCGGGAGGAAAGAACGCCTTCCTTCTCTTTATACCTGTTTTTAAGAGCGAAGTTACGGCAAAAACAGTTAATGATAGATACGATAGTTTATACGGTTTTATACGAGCTACTTTTATCGTAGAGGCAATGATAAGAAACGCTCTCTCCTATTTAGACGAGAGAGGGCTCGAAGATGATATCTTAGTGCGTATTTATGACACGACAGAGCCGTCACAGAAAAATTGTTTATATAACTGCCCGCATGATGATACGGTTGCGCGCGTCAGGCCCAAGCATGTTTTCACGACATCGGATAGGATCGAAGTCGCGGACAGGGTGTGGGAGGTAGAGTGCCTGGCTACGCCTAGATTCATAGCGAAGAGAAAGTCTCAGCTGCCCATTGTAATCCTCTTGGCGGGTTTAATATTTTCAGGGCTCCTTATATCGTATCTAGTGGCGTCGCAGAAGAGGGCAGCTTATATCGAGAAGCTTGCCGGCGAGCTTTCAAAAGAAGTGGCTTACCACAAAGAGGCCGAGAAGATAATAGCGCGCGACAAGGATACACTTGAACGGCTTGTGCAGGAGAGGACGAAAGAGCTTCTGTCCGCCCAGGAAGAGCTCGTCAGGGCTAAGCGCCTGTCTGATATAGGGACGCTGGCCGCTACGGTGGCCCATGAACTTCGCAACCCTTTAGCCGCTATACAGATGGCGGCTTATAACATAAAGAGAAAGAGAGAGAACGCCCAGTTAGATAAGCACATATCGAATATCGAGAAGAAGATATCGGAAAGCAACCAGATAATAAATAACCTACTGGGTTACTCCCGCATAAAGATGCCGCGTCTTGATAAGGTAGATGTTCACCACATCCTGAACGAGTGCGCCTTATTGATCACGGCTAGATTTGAAGGCCAGAAGATCCGGATCCTAAAGGAGTACGGCGCCGGTAAAGAAGGGGTCATAATGGCCGATCCGCTACAGCTCAAAGAGATATTTACCAATATATTGGGCAACGCCTATCAATCTACAAAGAAGGAAGAGGCCGCGATAAATATAGAGACCCGCCTTATTAGCTGTGATAGAATAGGTATTACAATTACGGATAACGGCTCCGGTATTGATAAGGAAGATATTGATAAGGTATTCGACCCCTTCTTTACGAAAAGATCCAAGGGTACCGGGCTCGGCCTTACTATCTCTAAGGAGCTGATAAATCTTCACGGTGGCACCATAAGGATAAAGAGCAAAAAGGATATTGGCACGGTAGTCTCTGTGGTCCTGCCTATAAAAGGTAAAAAGAGCCAACCAAAGATCGAGGAGGGTGAGCATGTCTGACAAGAAGAAGATAATGATAGTTGATGACGATGTGGAGTTTGTTGAAGAGTTGAAGGATCTGCTGGATTCGAGCGGCTATCTTACCGCAATTTATCATAACGGGGAATCGGCCCTTAAAGACGCGCCCACCTTTAAACCGGATGTTATACTGCTAGATCTAAAGATGGAGGGGAAGAGCGGCTTCGAGGTGGCCAACGACTTCAGGCTCCTTTACGAGACATCCAAGACGCCGATCATCGCTATCACAGGCTGTTACACTGAAAAGTCGCACACGATGCTTATAAATATCTGCGGCATGCAGTACAGGCTGGTCAAGCCCTTCAATCCATTGGATGTGATCTCCAAGATAGAGTCTCTGATGCAGGAATGATATGTATAAAAAGGAAGATATAAATATACTCCTTGTCGAGGACGACGCTGTTATCTCAAGCGAGCTCAAGGAGGTCTTTGAGCTCGACGGCTACGGCGCTACCGCTGTCAATAAAATAAGATTCGCCAAAGAAGAGCTCAAGAAGCGATTCTATAATATAGTCTTAAGCGATCTTAGGCTTCCGGACGGTACGGGGCTTGATGTGCTCAAAGAGGCTAAAGATATAAACGAGGAGACCATCGTCATGATCTTTACCGCTTACGCGTCCCTGGACAGCTCCCTAAACGCCTTGGAAAACGGGGTGTTCGCCTATTTCCAAAAACCTCTATCTATCGATGATATTAAAGTCCATATGCGCAGGGCCATAGCTATGCAGCAGTTATCGCTAGAGAACAGGGCGCTGTTGAGCAGATTAAAAGAGTTGAGCCTCAAGGACCCGCATACAGAGCTCTATAATTACAGGTATTTAAAGGAAAGGCTTGCCCAGGAGATCAAGACCTCTATACGCACAGCGCTTCCGCTCTCTCTGATAATGATAGACATAGACTATTTTAAGTCAATAAACGACGTATACGGCCATCAATACGGCGACCAGATACTCAAAGATTTCGCCAAATTTATAAAGAGACTGGTCAGGGGGAGTGATATCGTTACCAGGTATGGTGGAGAGGAGTTCATTATTATTCTGCCGAACACAGACCGGTCTGGTGCCAATGTGCTCGCCGGGCGTATCATGGATTCCCTGAGAAAGCACATCTTCGACCCTCAAGAGCGCGCCGTAAGGCTTAGGGTCAGCCTTGGGATCTCTTTTTACTCACTGGAAGGCGACGGCGCGAAATCGGAGTACACCCTGATAAACGCGGCGGATAAGGCGATGTTGATGGCTAAAGAGCTTGGAGGGGATAGGATAGCCATGCCTAAAAAAGATGTATCGGAAACCGCGGCCGAGACATTAACGGGCAGCGCGGCGGACAAAGTGGAGAGGCTCAAAGAAAAACTCTCGCACGTGAAGAAACGCGTGAGCCGGACCCTGCTCGAGTCGGTCTACGCTTTTGCCAAGACCATCGAAACCCAGGACTACCAGACAGGGGAGCACAAGGAGGACATGGACTCGATGATCTACAAGATAGGCAAGAACCTGGATCTTAACGAAAATATCATAGAAAACCTCTTAAGCGGCGCGGCGCTCCACGATCTTGGAAAGGTCGGGATACCGGATAAGATACTCTTTAAAAAAGGCAAACTCGAACGGGATGAGTTTGATGTGGTGAAGGAGCACCCGCGCATCGGCGCCGAGATAATAAGGCACATCCATTTCCTAAAGGATATAATACCCATTATCCTATACCATCACGAACGCTGGGACGGCAAAGGCTACCCGTCCGGCCTCAAAGGCGGGCAGATCCCTTTGGCCGCCAGGATCATTGCCGTAGTGGATGTCTATTACGCCCTCGTTTCAAACAGGCCATATCGTAAGGCCTATACGAAAGAAGAGGCTGTAAGGATAATAAAAGAGGGTTCCGGCACGCAATTCGATCCGGAAATCGTAACCGCCTTCCTCAAAGCAATCGAATGCGAATAGGGACGTTTTTTCCCGCTTCCCGCAAGCCGACTTAAAAACGCTTGACATCTCACTATATGTAATGTATACTTTACATATGTAAAGTGAGGTTTACATAATGGAGACCGGCCGGGCATTGGACCAAATCCTGAACAAACCCTCTAAGATAAAGATCATAAGGGCCTTGATCTCCCGCAGAGGCGGCTTTAAAGCCTCCGGAAGAGAGATCGCCAGACTGGCCCGCCTTACACCTCCGGCAGCGCACGCGGCTCTTAAGGAGCTCCATGGCCAGGGCATAGTAAAGCAGGAGATCTTAGGAAGACCGCATATCTATAGCCTGGCTGTCAACAACAACGTGATCGAGAAGATATTAAGACCCATGTTTAAAGGCGAGGTCTCGATACGAGAAGAGATAGAAAACCATCTTGCTAAGCGGATACAGGGTAGGAACGTATATATAATCGCCGGCTCCAATGGGTCCGGGAAGACCACATTCGCCAGGAAATTCCTGCCGGACTACGCGAAGTGCATACATTTTATAAATACCGATCTTATAGCCCAGGGGCTGTCTCCGTTTTCTCCCAGCATAGCGGCGATGAAGGCCGGCAGGCTTGTAATCGAACAGATCGGTGAACTGGCTGATAAGGGAAGCAGTTTCGCTTTTGAAACGACCCTGGCAGGCAGGGCGTACCTCAACACACTTAAAAAACTGAAGAGCAAAGGGTATTCGCTCCATCTCTTTTTTCTTTGGGTCCCGGCAGTCGAGCTGGCTCTGGCGCGCATAAAAGACAGGGTGGCTGATGGCGGCCATGATGTGCCTGTACAGGATGTCAAGCGGCGATTTCATAGAGGGACGCTCAATCTCTTCAAATTTTATCGGCCGCTGTTAGATTCATGGATGCTGTTTAATAATTCCGATGTCACTCCCGGATTGATAGCCAAGGAGAAAGAAGGCAAACTAGAAATCGTTGATATGGACCTATATAGTGAGATCGTCAAATAGCGGAGTAGACCATGAAAAAGAACCTGTCTTTACAGGATAAAGCGGAGATAGCGCTGAAAAAAGCGATCCAGGGTGTGGTGGAACGGCACAAAGAGAGCGGCCGCCCTCTGGCCATCTGGCGAAACGGCAAATTATTAAAGGTCCCGCCCTCACGCCTGCAAGAAGGCAAATAGGGACGTTTTTAAAATTAGCTTCAGATCTGTCCCCGGAATTAGTAATAAAAAAGCCTGCTTTTTCACTTTGTCACGCGCTGTCCAGGTGTTATAATATTTCTAGGAATAAGTGGGGGTAGCTATATAGCTGAGTGGGGCCTTAAGGGTCA
>JBDRDE010000254.1:0-2541 GCA_043821065.1 Candidatus Omnitrophota bacterium | reverse complement strand
TCTATATTCTTTATACATACGGCGTCCGACCCAATAGTAGAGGGGCTTATGGTGCCCGATATGTGCCTTGCTACCGGAGAGCGATTCGCTCTCGATGGAAAGAGGGTGCTCGTCCTTTTGACAGACATGACCAACTTTGCCGACGCCTTAAAGGAGATCGCCATCACAATGGAACAGGTGCCGTCCAACAGGGGCTACCCCGGGGATTTATACAGCCAGCTCGCTTCGCGCTACGAGAAGGCGGTCGATTTCGAGGGGGCCGGATCTATTACAGTACTCGCGGTGACGACGATGCCGGGGGATGACGTGACCCACCCGGTGCCGGATAACACAGGGTATATAACCGAAGGCCAGTTCTACCTTCGAAACGGCAGGATAGAGCCGTTCGGCAGTTTGAGCAGATTGAAGCAGCTTGTAAATAAAGATACCAGAGAAGACCATAGGAGCATAATGGACGGCATGCTCCAGCTCTACGCGCAATATAACGACACCGAAGAGAAACGCGCCATGGGCTTTAAGATGAGCGACTGGGATAAGAAGCTCTTGAAGTACGGAAAGCTCTTCGAGGAGAAGATGATGAACCTCAAAGTAAATATCCCGATCGAGAAGGCGCTCGATAACGGCTGGCAAATGATGGCCGACTGTTTCGATCCACAGGAGACGAGCTTCCGAACAGAGCTCTTGAACAAATTCTGGCCCAAGTAAGCGAATGAAAACCATACACACCCCGGGGGTGTGTATACGGAACGTAAAGTAGCGCACACTTTAGTGTGCGCAGAGTGGAATATGCCAAAAGTAAAGAATACAAAGAACGAGCTTAAGAGGCAGAAAGAGGACCTCAAGCGCTTTGCGAGGTACCTGCCGACGCTTCTGCTTAAAAAGCAGCAGCTGCAGAAAGAGATCTTGAGGATCTTGCACGATCTCGAAATGCTCGAAGCGGAGATCTCCCAAAAGAGAGAGTCGATATACGAGTGGGTCGGCGTATTCGCGGAAGAGACCAGCATCAAGGACCTTATCGGTGTGGAGAAGATCGTGACATCCGAAGGCAATATAGCGGGCATCGATATTCCGGTCTTCGAGAAAGTGGAGTTTAAAGAGAAGGCTTACGATCTCACCTCCGAACCGCTGTGGGTCGATTACGGCATAGAGGCCGTTAAAGAGTTGGATACGCTAAAGGCCCGTTACGAGATCTCCAAAAAGCAGCTTGAGATCATCAAGGAAGAACTGAGGATCACCACACAGAGAGTAAGCCTCTTTGAGAAGATCAAGATACCACAGGCCCGGGAGAATATACGAAAGATCCGGATATTCTTAGGAGATCTCCAGACGGCGGCCGTCGTCACGGGCAAGATTGCCAAGAGGAAGATAGAGTATAAAGCCGCGGAGGCAATGGCATTATGATAGTCAGCATGAAGAAGGTCACTCTTGTCGCCCCACAAGGCCATAAGGACGAGTTTCTTACAGAGCTTCGCCGCCTGGGAGTCGTCCACATAAGACATGTAAGCCCCCCATCTGCCGAATCGATAGGGCCGACAGAAGAGAAGATCTCCAAGACGAATAAGGCCATCGCTATGCTGGAAGGCTGCAACATCCCGCAGGCCGCGGGAAAGGTGATATGGGAGAGATCCCAGATCCAGGAAAAGGCGGATGAGATCGTCGCTATGGCCTTCGAGCGGGAAGACCTCGTAAAGAGCAACATCTACCTAGAGAACCGGCTCGAGCAGTTTAAGCCCTGGGGCAGCTTCGACCCAAAAGCGCTAAAGGCGCTCGCCGATAAAGATATAAGCGTAAGGCTCTATCGCGCTACAAAAGGCGCTCTCAAAAAGATTAATCAGGAGGGAAGAGGCATACAGATAATAAACGAAGACAAGAGGTATGTCTATCTGGCCCAAATAACCAGAAAAAATGAAGAAGCGCTCCCGTTAGAAGAAGTCCATTTTCCGGAGGAGAGTTTTGAAGAGCTCTACGGAAGGCACGAATCGGCCAAAAATAGGATCGACCAGATAGAGAATCACTTTCGCGCGAGCGCCAGAGCGTGCGGGTTATTATGGGAGCACCTAAGGAGCTTAGAAAAGAAGAAGGCCTTCTTGAATGCGGCCAACGGCATGGGGGATGAGAAGGGGTTTTCGTATCTTCAGGGCTACTGCCCCGTAGACAAGATCAAGAATATAGCATCCCTCGCGAAGGCGAACGATCTCGGGTATCTGATAGAAGACCCGACCGACCCGCAAGAAACACCAACGCTCATACGAAATCCGCGCTGGATCGAGATCATAAATCCCGTATTCAAATTCATGAATGTTATCCCGGGCTACAAAGAGCAGGATATAAGCATATGGTTTCTCGCGTTCTTCAGCCTATTCTTCGCGATGCTCATAGGCGACGCAGGGTACGGCCTGCTGTTTCTAGCGGTGACACTATTCGCGCAGCGCAAGTTCAAGAAGGCCCCGCGGGAGCCCTTTATGCTTATGTATTTGCTATCTCTTCCGCTGCTTGACGAATTCCATATAGAATTCGTAAGTTCGGAACTGCCCCTAAAAG
>JBDRDE010000253.1:0-2860 GCA_043821065.1 Candidatus Omnitrophota bacterium | reverse complement strand
TTTTTTGCGCGTTCGGCGGGACTGACGCCAGCGACGAAATACCTGGGGCGGCGTAGCTTTAATGAGCAGATGATTTACGGAACTGCTGTTTCTCGCTTGGAGAGGTAAATCATAGGCGATATCGTTTGAATATAGGCCGTCTGCGAATTAACATCGGCGAGCAGAGCAAAATTTTCCTAGAAAATTTTGCGGTGTTTCAAGTGTGCGAGGCGATGCTGTAGGAGTTAATGCTATTTAATATATGGCGGCGCCCCGCCTCACAAGACTGCGCAAAAATTTTGCACCAAATTTTTTGCGCGTTCGGGGGGACTGACGCCAGCGACGAAATACCTGGGGCGGCGTAGCTCAGTTGGTTAGAGCGCAGAGCTCATACCTCTGTTGTCGTAGGTTCGAGTCCTACCGCCGCTACCATTCTGCTTCGCCGAGCTTAAGAAAGATGTAAGTTTGGCTTCGCAGAATCAAGATTGCTGGCGAAGCAGAATGCTCTACGAAGCTCAAAACTTCTCTGAAATTCTTTTATGAGCGAAGTAGAGCACTAATATTCGCCGAGCTTAAGAAAGATGTCCTACTGCGCCGGTCTTACAGAAAGATGCAAGAGTGGCTTCGTAGGACTCCATTGCAGGAATCGATATCTAACATGGACACGCTGCTATACAAACAAGTCGAGGAGACGATACGCAAATACGAGCTGCTGCAGAAGGGCGACAGGGTCCTCGTAGGCGTATCGGGTGGGCCGGATTCTGTATTCCTGCTCCATGCTCTATGTCATATTAAGGAGAAAATAGGCTTCGAGATCTTTGTGGCTAATATGGACCACGGCGCGAGGGGCGCCGCCTCCCGCGAGGATTCGGAGTTTGTAAAGAGGCTTTCCAAATCTCTCGCGCTTAAGTACATTCACAAAAAGCTGACTCTATCCAAAAAAGATACCGCAAAGAGATTGTCTACAGAAGAGATGTTCAGAGAGAAGAGGTATGGTTTCTTCAAAGATTCGGCAGCTAAATTGAGAGCGAATGTTCTCGCCACAGGCCACACCATGGACGATCAGGCAGAGACGGTCCTTATGAGAGTAGTAAAAGGCGCCACCATGAAAGGGCTCACCGGTATTCTCCCGAGGAGAATGGAAGGCACAATTACAGTCATCAGGCCTTTAATCGAGACTGAAAAAGACCAGATACTCTCCTTCTTGAAAGAGAGCGGTATCCCTTTCTGCCATGACCACACCAACAGCGACGAAAAATTCTTCAGGAACGCTGTCAGATTGAAGATAATGCCATATCTTTTAAAATATAACCCCAGACTTAAAAGATCACTATGCCTTATGGCCGAGTCGCTACGCGAAGACCGTGTTTTTATCGATGAGGAGAAGAAGAGAAGGGATCTTATACGCAAGACCGGCGCTTACGTCTCGATCAAGCTAAAAGACATCGTAATACAGCCCAAGACGCTCCAAAGAGAGATACTCAGAGACGCCATGATCAGGTCCGGCGGCTCTATAAAGAAGCTGACTTATAGGCATTGGAAGGATATGGACAATTTCTTGCGGTTCAAGAGAAAAGGGCAGTCGATGGACCTTCCCGGAGGTATTATCATGAAGCGCGGCGAAGATGTTATATCATTAAGGGCGAGGCATTGATGACAGCAAAAAAGGCCAGGAAGAAGATCGCTAATGTATGCATAGATGACGTTGCCAAGAGGGCGGGGGTCTCGATAACCACCGTATCGCGCGTCATAAATAAGAACCCTTGCGTAAAAGTGTACAATAAGGATAAGGTCGACCACGCCATCGCTGAGTTGGGGTTTCGCCCCAACATGAGCGCGAGGCGCCTGGCCGGAGGAAAGATAAACACCATAGGCCTTATACTCCCCAGGTTTGAGGACATGTTCCATACATATTATGTCACCGAGGTGATAAGGGGTGTGTGCGATACGGCTAGCAACTCGGGGCTTGACGTCCTTATACACCTTACGGCTAAGGACCTAAAGCCGCAATCTCTAGGCACGCATCTGGATAATGTATCACTCTGCAGCGGGGTCATATTCGCGGACATACAAGGAAATGAAGATCTCTTAAGAGAGGTTATAGGTACCCAGACTCCCTGCGTGGTCATGAACCACTTAGACTACAAGCTGGCTGCCGCATGCGTGTCGATCGATAATAAGGGCGGCTCTATAAAAGCGGTGGATCACATCGTCTCATTGGGACACAAGAGGATAGCCTGTATAACGGGTGATCTGGGCATACAGGCCGGCAAAGAGAGGCTGGAAGGGTATAAAGAGAGCTTAAAGAGACACGGCATAGAGATAGACAAGGCCCTCATAAAAAGGTGTGACTTCTCGCCCCAGCGCGCGCGTAAGGCGGCTGTGGACCTTTTGGGTATAGATGAACACCCGACTGCGATCTTCGCAGCCTCTGATGAGATGGCGGTAGAGACGGTAAGGGCGCTGAGAGAGAAGAAGTTAAAGGTCCCGCAGGACATATCTGTGATCGGTTTTGACGACAGTTGGTTTGCCACCCAGGGTCCGATCGGAATAACCACAGTAAGACAACCCCTGGCCCTTATGGCGGAGAAGTCGGTAGCGGTACTGCTCGATATGATACAATCCAAAGGCAAGGCATCCCTGGCTAGGATAGTTCTTCCTACCGAGCTTGTCATAAGAGAGACTTGTGTCTCTCCGTTAAAACAGGAGGATTTTTATTGAACTTCTTGAAAGACGCGCCGATTGCTGATATAATCTTTTCACAAGACGATAGAAGGACGCAGAGATGACCGACGAAAATAAGAAAAGCCCCATGAGGCAAAAAAAGGTACAGAAGAAAACCACGCCGCCGCAGAACGGCAAGAACCTGGTTATATGGGTG
>JBDRDE010000252.1:0-3470 GCA_043821065.1 Candidatus Omnitrophota bacterium | reverse complement strand
CCTTCTTTCATATCATCTATCTCCGGCCCGATCACCTCTATCTTGCCATCCTCTATCTCGTCTACTTTTACATTTTTTACGAATTCGAATGCGGTGGAGAATTTTCCGCCGAACTGTACCTGCGTCTGTTCGCGCCTGATCCTCTCCCCTTCGAATGCAGCGCTGTAGGCAACCGGTATGGGTATCTCGGAGACCTTGACCTTTACTCCCCTTACCTCAATACACCGCTGGACTATCTTTTTGTGATCCAACTCTTTAACGAGGTGCTCGTACGTGCATATGCCGCTCGGTTTTATCTCCGGGATATCAGTATCTGCTATAATAGGGAAGCCCATGTTTATGGCCCCCGCGCCGGTCGCGTATTTTACATCGTCAAGTTCGCCCAGTACGAGGCCGAAGGCGAAGACCCTCTCTTTACAGTAGGTCAGGCATTTGACCGCCTCGCCCTTCTTGTGCCCGCCGAATGTAAGAGCGCCCCTTATCGCCCAGTGCAGCGGATATATAGCAGAGAATGTATCCCTGCCGTAAGGCACTATATAATTGTCCCAGCCCATCTCCACCTTCTCTTCTTTCAGCTGGTCAATTATTGAGATGCCGTTTACGCTTGATCCCACAAAGGCCAGTATGTTCCTCTTCTGGAATTCCCGCACGATATTTACAGCGGTCTTGCTGTCAGGCGCCGCCCCCAATATAGCGGCGAACCCCGGCATCCTTCCGTCAACAAGTTGTATTCCTAAGGTCCTTAGAATTGTGTCTGTGAAGAATCCGTTGCAGTCTGGCTGGGGCTCCTTACCATATAGATACCTGATGGCCATCAGGATCTCTTCTCCCAAGAGCGCCGCTATGCCGCCATCGAGGGCATTGCCTAGATATGGCAGCCACAACTTATTTGTAGGCTCGTCGATCACCAGGCCCTTGGCCTCTTTCAAAATTCCTTCCATATCCCCCAGCGTCTTTGCTTCAACGCCTAATAAGGCATAAGCCATAGGGAGGGAGAATGCCGTCTCAGGAAACTCAACTTTCTGTTCTCTACCCTTCTCCTTTATGGCCTGGTCCAAGGCCTTCTGTGCTTCATCTGTTATTATGAGCGCGCCTCTCATCGCCGCGCCCGCTACAATCTTAGACATGATCCCCTCCGTTTATGCTCGCATTATACCTTGGCAAGGCCTGGTTTGTTTATGGCAGGTTTTAGTTTAAGAGCCTCTCTCTTCTTGTCCATGTGACTTATAATAAACCGCGCGGCCTTTATAGGATCGGGTTCAAAGACCCACTTGCCTCCGCACAGCTCCTCCATATCCTCTGTAAGAAACTTCGTCATCTTCTTTGCCCCAGTAACAGGGAGCGGCGTTCCAAAGACCACGGGAACTCCTGACGCGATAAAATAGAGTCCGATAGCTATCGCCTTCTCTGACATCCACTCCAGAGCTGCGCCGACTACTGGTAGTTCGTCGGTCCCGTTTCCAAGTCCGCCTTCCTTTACTATGTTAGAACACGCTATAAGTATCCTGGAATTATCGACACACGCCCCGAGATGCAATACCGGCGGTATGCCTACGGTGGCGCATATCTCCTTTAGCCCTTCTCCCGCGAATTTTTCGGCAGCTTCAGGGATCAGCAACCCTTCTTTTGCGCACGCCAGGGCCGCGCATCCGGTCTGGACGACGAGGACATCATTCTTGATGAGCTCTTTGACCATGGTGATATGTGTCTGTCCGCTCTCCATTTTAGGGTTGTCGCAGCCTACTATTCCCGCCACTCCCCTCAGCCTACCGGATATTATCGCGTCATTCAAAGGCCTGTATGTAGCCCTGAATCTCCCTCCGAGATAATAAAATATGTTCTCTGCAGTAAAACCGGCTACGAGATCCATCGTCTCTTTGGGTATATTCACTTTTGCCTTGTCTCTGTTCGAATAGTTCTCTACAGCAGAGCGCACTATATCCTTGGCGATATCCAGGGCCTTCTCTTCGCTGAACTCCATGTGTGTCATACCAGGAAATTTCGCCTTTGGGTGAGTGGATATCAGCTTTGTATGGAAACAGCTCGCGACCTTTGTAAGCCCGGGCATGATACATTGAAGGTCCACCACCATGGCCTCGACCGCGCCTGTAGCTAAGGCGAGTTCCTGCTGCAGGAAGTTTCCGGCGACCTGGACACCCCTTCTCATCAGGATCTCATTGGCCGTGCAGCAGACTCCAGCGAGAGTGATCCCTTTTGCGCCCTTGGATTTTGCCAGATTGATCATCTCTACGTCCTGGGCCGCGGTCACTATCACGTCGCTTAAGAGCGGGACGTGGCCATGTATAATGATGTTTACCTCATCCTCTTTCATTACGCCAAGGTTCACCTTGGCCCTTATGGCCTTAGGCGAGCCGAAGAGTATGTCTGTAGCTTCGGTCGCTATCATAGACCCTCCCCAGCCGTCCGCGAGGGCCGCCTTCATCGCCCCTAGTGTAATATTCTTATAATCATTATCGACGCCGACGTTTGTGCGGGACATCAACTCCACTATGGGCCTGTCTATACCTATCGGCGATATCTTCAGCTTATCCCATATATCCTGCTGTTTCTTAGGCGCCCTCTTAAGGAAGGTGAGCTTTTCATCCTGCTTGCCGAACTCCTCAAGCATCTTTTTCGCAACGAGCCTGGCCAGCTCTTTTATCTCTTTGTCCGGGTCTATACCGTATTCCTGGGCTATCATCCGCAGCTTTTCCGGGGATCGCACTTCATAGCTTGGGGCATTGCCCTCTCCGTACTTGAGAAGCGTATGGGCTATCTCTCTGCCGTGGTCTGAGTGGCAAGAGCTTCCCGCCGCCACGTGGCGGGCGAGGTTTCTGGCGGCTATAGTATCCGCGTCAGCGCCGCATGTGCCTACCTGGGCCCCCTCACCGAACGGGTCTATTCTGCATGGACCAAGGTTGCAATTCTTGCAGCAGAGGCCGAGTTGGCCAAAGCCGCACTGAGGTGTTTGGGCGGCGTACCTTTCCCATACCGTTTCTACACCCGCCTGTGTTATTATATATTTCAGATCTTCGCTATTCTTTTTACTCTTTGCCATCAACTACCCCCCTATTCGCTCTGACAAAAATATATCTATGGCCTTTACCTTATCGAGAATATCCTGGCCTACGTTTACGATCTTTCCTGACCTGTCGGTTTCTAGAATCGCCTGACTGAATGGTATTACCTCGATGACGTCAAGGTCCGGCGCGAGGCTCTCCTCTATGAATTTCTTGTCGTTGACCGTTCTGACTTTATTTGCTATCGCGAAGATATTTTTTATACCCAAGTCTTTCGCCAATTTTACGATCCTCTTGGCGCTCTCTACAGATTTTCTTGACGGTTCTACTACAACTAGGACGCTGTCGCATGATTGAGCCGTCCCTCTACCGAAGTGCTCAACCCCTGCCTCCATGTCCATCACGACATCTTCGCCGCGCCTTAAAACCAGGTGTTCTATGAGGTTCTTC
>JBDRDE010000251.1:0-6677 GCA_043821065.1 Candidatus Omnitrophota bacterium | reverse complement strand
GTCTTCTGCATTATTACTCGCCGGGATTATGAAGAGTATCTGAGCGAGGATCTCAAAAATAGTGTCTTTATGCTCGCCAAAGAATGGTACTGGAAGAAGCCAAACCAGCTTGATCTGGGCAGCGCGGCGTTGCTCTCTATCGCAAAAAGGGATAGCCACGCCTTCAGAGAGGCCTTTAAGAATGAGATATATCTTATATCCAATAGGCCTTAAGCTTGCCTGCTTGACAAAGAGTTTTTTATATGGGAAGATATTGCTATGAGAAACAAGATACTGCCATTCTCCTTACTCTTTTTTCTTCTCGTCGCGCATTGCGTATCGGCTGAGGAGGCAGATACGCCCGAATTGATCCCCCTCAAGGGTATATCATTACAGATGAAGAAGAAGAAGCTCCTTAATAACTGGGGCTTCCCCGCAAAGAGAGACCATAAGACCAACTCGGAGGTATGGTTCTATCCGAATGAGAACACCGCCAGCCCGACAGACGGTATAGTCGTATACCTTGTGAAGGGTAGAGTCTCCGGCTGGAAGACCTCTGAAAATTTATTTGCCGAGATGGAAGTATGGGGCAAAGGGGCGGGTACTTACCGCTGAGGCACTACCTTACATAGTACGTATGGGTCAGCTCTTCTTCATCCCTGAGAATCCTTACCGTAATGGTTTGAGCGGCCCCGGTGAACGCGGAGAAGGCGCCTACCATGGCCTGTATACTTGTCAGGCTCTTGCCGTTTACGCTCTTTATCACATCGTCGCTTTCTAAGCCGCTTTTAAGCTTCATGCGCGAACTGAGGGACTCGATCAGTAGGCCTTTGGGCCCCAGTGAGACCTTCCCCAAGGAGGACTTCAAATAGACCTTTGTGCGGGCCTGGGTCGCTGTCTCATCCGACTCTCCTTCTGTCGCTTCTCCTGTCTCTTCTTCTGGCTCGTCACTGATAAGGTTGCCTATCTTTTCAGCTACTATGCCCAGCACCTCACCGAAATTAGCGGCCGCATCCAGGGCCGTCGGCAGGCTGATCTCCCACTCCGTATCGGAGAGCTTATTCGATTCTATCTTATAAAAGAGAGAAGAGACAAGCCGCTTGGCGCCGACCTTGTTTGCGGTAGGGTCCGCCTCCTCTTGAGCAGAGGCCTCTTCCGGAAGCAGGAGGAGGTCTTCTTCAGGCGCCAGGGTCTCTTCCGCTGGTGGGGCCTCCGGGCTATCCACGTACGCCTTTTTGAGGACCGCTCTCTTTTCCTCGAGCTCATGCAGCTCGAAATCCTCAGAGACGGTTTTCGCGCCGCCTGTCGCGGGCTTATAGCGGTACTCTATCTCTTCAAGGGATACACCCTCGATGAGCTTTAGCCCCTCCATATCCATATGCTCGTATATATCTCTTTTGTACAGTCTCTTGGTCTTTGTGGAGACCTCCTCGATCACTACGTACTCCTCAGCCGGCGAGTGTTTTATGACGCCTACTATAGATTCATTGGGCGATGCCGCTGCGTCACTGCCTTCATGCTGCGAAGAGGCACCTACGCAGAAATAGAAGATACCGCAAAGAGAGAGCGTTACTATGACAGTCATTTTTGATATATTCATATGTCTAGCGCCGCCAAGATCGTTCTTATAAAGCCCCTGACAGCGGCTTTAAATAAGGGTTTTCTCTTTATATATCTGGAAAGGGGAGGGCTTATCCTGTAATACGACTCTACTAGTACTTTCCCGGGCTGTGTAGACAGGAGGTGTACATCCCTGAATCTGCAGAGCCTCTCAATTTTACCACTCTGTTTTGCCCCAAAGGCAGCGGTGGCAATAAAACACTTTACGTCTATCTCCCGCAGATCCCCCTCATCTTCCTCTTCTCCGGACTCCGAGCCTAGACTGCTAAGGTCTATAGGATCGCTGACTGTGCTCGCAGGTGCCTTGACTTGAAAGGCGTCTCCGATTGAACCTAATTCGCCAGGGAGATTTTGCGGGTCCGGGACCGCCTCGGCGCCGCCATTAGGCCACCAGCTCACATCGTAGCCATCGACCGCGGCTGATACGACATCTAGTTCACCGTCCCTATCGAGGTCGATCACAAGCGATGAAGTGGCGCCGTTAAAACTTGAATCGATAATATGCTCGGTCCACCCACCATCCAGGGGCGTACCGTCGTTCTCCCACCAAGTGACGTGGTCGTCTATATTCATGCTGCCGATAACATCAGGGTCACCGTCTTGGTCTATATCAGCTATATCAACGTCTGAAGCCCCGCTTGCTGCGCCGTCTATGACATATCTGATCCAGGTGCCGGTTCCGTCATTGCCCCACCACGCAACGGTGTTGCCGTTGTAGGCGCAGGCGACGACATCAAGATCACCGTCCTGATCTATATCACCAACTGTGACTGAGCGGGCCCCTCTAAAATTACCGTCAATGATAAACTTACTGAAGATCTGAGACCCATCATTGCTCCACCACGCGACCTGATCGTCGTTGTCTGCCACAGCTACGACATCGTTATCGCCGTCACCATCCAGATCGGCACAGAATACATCGCGAGCGCCGCCAAAGGCAGCAGTGTTGATAACGACTTTTGTGAAAGCTTCAGCACCGCTATTTCTCCACCACGCGACCTCATTTCTAAGACCCGCTGTTGCCACTATGTCGAGATCGCCATCAATGTCGAGATCTATCACAAATACTGAGTCTGCGCCATTGAAGTCGTCTTCAAGCTCTATGCCCGTAAAATTCTGAGAGCCGTCATTCCGCCACCAGACGAGGTCGTTCTTAGTAGCGTCATTATTGAATGCTACGGCTACAATATCTTTGTCGCCATCTGTATCCAAGTCAACGGCTACTACATCATAAGGGCCGTCAAAACCACCGGAAGCGGGGAGCTCTTCAGGGTCGTGTTCTGTCCAGCCTCCGTTTAGCGGAGTCCCATCGCTCTCATACCGTATTACGGAGTCACCTATCTCTCCGGTAGCAACCATATCGTTGTCCCCGTCAATATCGAGATCTGTCGCGTATACTGAGCTGGCGCTACTAAGAAAATCCTCTACTTTCAACTCTTCTTCGAACCCTATATTTCCGGACTGCCGGTTGGCGTCGTTCTGCCACCAGGCGATATCATTATCAGTGGATGCCGCGCCCAGGACATCGATATCCCCGTCACTATCGATATCGGCCGCAGTGACGAAGCTCGGGCCGTTAAAGGTCTGATCTATAGGGTTCTCTGTCCAGTCGTTATTATCCGGGGTCCCGTCATTTTCCCACCAGGAGATATCATTAAGTGCGCCTGCACCTGTTCCCGCGGTCGCCATTACGTCCAGGTCGCCGTCAAAGTCCAGATCAGATACAAATATAGAATCCGCCCCGTTGAAGTTTCCGTCAATAGTGTGCTCTGTCCAATTATCATTGTTGGGCGCACCATCATTCTCCCACCATGATACGTCATTTCCTGTAGCAGCGGTAGAGAGCACATCGATATCTCCATCTTTATCCATATCCACCGCATATATTGAGTTTGCTGTGAAAAAAGCGGTATCGATATTCCAGGGATTATTGCCGTTTGAGGTCCAGTTACCGGCAATGGTAGGATCGCCTTCGTTTATCCACAATGACACAGCATTCCCCGCCGTAGATAGAACATCTAAGTCCGCGTCCTTATCAATATCTATGGCAAATACCGAATTGGATCCGGCAAAAGCGTTTGTGTTTATGTTTCTCTGGTTCAGCGCAGGCCATTGATTTTCAATAACAGGAGGAATTCCTGTATTGTCTGCGGGGCTTTGCCACCAAGTAACATCAGTACCGTCGGTTGAGAGCACATCGATCCAGCCGTCAAAGTTCATGTCGATCGCAAAAATGGATGTGCCGGCATAGGCCACTGTTGGTATAGTGTGGAGGTTTGTCCAGGGGATTGTGATGTCGGCTCGTTGGGTCGGGTCGGGGTCTTTATCCGGGTTTTCGTACCAAAATATATTGACGCCGTCAGTGAATATAATATCCAGATCACCGTCTCTATCGAGGTCGGCCAGGCAAAAATCTGTAGCGCCGTTGGCGGCGTCGATTATCCTTAATGTAAATGTCAGCGGAGCGGTGCCGAGGTTTTCCCACCATGCGATCTGCGTACCTGCTGCAGTCACACCCACGATATCGATGTCGCCATCCTGATCCAGATCGGCAGGGATGGCGGAGTCAACGCCTACGAAATTCTGGTCAATAAAATTGGTAGTGGTCGATATGGCGGCATAAGAGGGGGGAGCGACTAAGAGAGAAACTATTAAGATTATGATAGGTCTCATAACGCTTAATTATACCATATGTTTATAAAATGTCATTTACGTTTTTATTTTTATTGGTCATTTCGATATTTTCATGTATAATCATAAAAAGAGGAGGATAAGCAGTGGCAAAAAAAAAGATAGAGCTGACCATACCATCCGATCTTAAAGAGGAGCCAATAATATACTTTATTGGCAGGGACTTTAAGGTACTACCCAATATTATTGAGGCGTCGTTCTCCACTTCAATGGGCTGGGCGGTCCTGACAGTTGAGGGCGATGATGCTGAGATTGAGAGGTTGATCGAGTCTTTGAAAGAGCGAAACGTGAAGGTCAAGATCTTATAGGGCCTCGATGCGGAATCTCTCAGCCAAAGGTAGGTACATATCCAATAAGATCGGCAAGGCAATAGCGGATTACAACCTGATAGAGGATAACGACAGGATCCTGGTAGCTGTATCAGGCGGCAAGGATTCGCTGACCTTGCTAAAGCTCCTTTCGGAGAGGCAGCGCTGGGCACCTGTAAGATTTGAGCTCTTCGCGGCACATGTCATAACTGACCACCGTTGCGCGGGATGCGTTCACAAAGACAGACTTACGAAGGTATTCGACGACTTGAGCTGCCCTTATCGCTTTCTCGATGTGAGGCTTAAAAACGGGAAAGAGAAGAAGGTCTCATGCTTCTGGTGCGCATGGAACAGGAGGAAGGCCCTCTTTAACCTGGCGGATGAGCTGGGTTTTAATAAGATAGCCTTGGGCCACCACAAGGACGATTTTGTGGAGACTATATTGCTCAACCTCTTCTATAATGGGGAGATATCCTCGATGAATGCCGGCCAGCCTCTGTTTAAAGGCAAGATCACCTTAATAAGGCCTCTGGTATATGTGGAGGAGGAGACGATAAAGGCCTACGCCCAGGAGTCCGGGTTTCATCAACAGGTCTGCAGATGCCCCAATGCGAAGACCTCAAAAAGGGCGCTGATGAAGAAGCTTATCCCGCAACTGGAGAAAGACCCCAAGCTAGTGAAGTCGAATATATTCATGGCCCCTTCCAGGATAAGAGACGAGTACCTAGGCACTCCGAAGTCTCTTTTGCGTAAATAGAACAAAACTTAGTTTTTAACCATTGACTTTATTCAAAGCGCAGATATACTTATAATAGGAAACGAGTTCTTTTAGAATACATATTTTGTAGTTGAAAAAGGCAAACTGCTCGAAAGGGCAGGACGCAAAGTCACAGGTCCGAAAGGACGGCTGGGCCGCCAACAGTAGCGACACCTGGTCAGGCATTTGCCTGGCCATTTTTTGTCCAGGGTGTTGTGCTACAGGCAAGTCCGATCATGCCTGGATGGCCAGTGGCTGGGAGGGCAAGCCTATGATAGGCAGATATAATAGCAAGCTTATAAAGAGATCGCTAGAGATCATACATGAAGGGATAAATTTCGACCTGTGCCGGAGAGTAACACTCTTTGAAATATCGGGCGGGTGTTATAAGGTCAAGATGGAAGCCTATATTGCTCCAAAAAGGAGGAAGGATCAGTACTAAAGGGGAGAGTGGGGTTGAAAAACCGGCTTTGGCCATATAGCTCGAGCATTCGCTCGGTAAGATATCCGGCCAAGGCTCTTTTTTTTGTACAGCGATGGGGCAGCGACCTTGTAATGGGCATATTTATGGTGTATAATATTAGCTAAAGAAGAGGTGATAAAGATGAAGAATAGATATGCGATAATATCACTTTTAGTACTATCTCTTGTCCTCACAGGCCGGCTATGCGCCCAGGACGATGATGCCACGACAAGGGTCCTCAAATCCGGGCTGGTGGGAGCCGGGACAGGGGCTCTCGCTGCGGGAGTTACAGGCGGCAAGGCGGGAGAAGGGGCACTGATAGGCGCGGGAACGGGTATCATAGGGAGCATCCTCTTGGACGTGATAACAGGCAATTCCGCTCAACGGCGCGGAAATGAAGAAGACTACTATCCAGCGGATGACCCAGACGATTACTATTACGAGACTCGCGAGGACCCCTCAGCGAAGGTCTTGAAGGACGGACTCGTAGGGGCCGGTACCGGCGCGATCGCTTCAGGTGTTAGCGGAGGCAGTGCCGGCAAAGGCGCGCTTATCGGCGCGGGCACAGGAGCTATAGGAAACGCGCTTTTGGATACGATAACAAAGCCCAGCACTCAAAGAAGAAGGAAGGCCTACCGCAAAGCGCCCAGCAAAGAAGAACCCAAAACGAAGATAATCAGAAAATATGATGAGAACGGTAACTTGGTTTATGAAGAGATCATTCCTATAGATTAATTAGAAAAGGAGACGAGATGAGACCGATCGTGACTACTATTTTTCTGATCTTGAGCCTTTTAGCGCTATCTGTATTCTTCCGCTATAATATCACGGTCAATAGCCCGCTGGTCGTCAAGCTCGA
>JBDRDE010000250.1:0-13512 GCA_043821065.1 Candidatus Omnitrophota bacterium | reverse complement strand
AAAGAACCTCGTTCATGCTCCCGGTCCTGTAGCCGATAAGATCCAGGGTGATGTAATTGAAGCCGAGGCCTTTGAGCTTTTTTATGACTTTTTCCCTTATGGCCGGCTTGAGAAAGCTGTCGATATCGATTTTTGGGACCTCAATGCGCGCTATATTGCCCTCATGGCATCTTACTCTCAATTGTTTGAAGCCAAGCATTTTTATGAAATCTTCCGCCTCTTCCACTCTCTTCAGTTTCTCTTTTGAGATCTCCTGATTATATGAAAATCTGCTCGCCAGGCAGGCGAATGAAGGCTTGTCCCAGTTCTCCAGCCCCATCTCTTTTAGGAACTTTCTTGCGCTCTTCTTGCTAAGTCCCGCCTCCTGTATCAGGCTTCTTACGCCCTCTTCCTTTGCCGCTTTGCTCCCATGCCTAATGTCTGATAGATCGTCCACCGTGGATCCATCCAGGACCCAATGGAATCCGCGTTTCTTTGCCTCAGCCTTGATTTTTTTAAAGAGTGTCTTCTTGCAAAAATAACATCGATTGAACGGATTTTTTATGAAGTTTTTGTCCTTCAGCTCCTCTGTCTTTACAAAGACCTGCTCCACCGATAGTTTTCTGGCAAGCGTGCAAGCCATCCGCCGCTCTGTGATGGGGTATGATTCCGACAACCCAGTGACGGCAAGCGCATTTGCGCTGCCCAGCGTCTCTTTCGCTATCGCCAGCAGAAAGGTGCTGTCGACCCCTCCGGAGAAAGCGACGGCGACCCTCTTCATATCTCTGAGTGAGGACTTCAACCTCTCCAGCGCCTTCTTCTCTTTGCTCGTCTTGGTCATCATGATGTGTAAGAATCTATCCATCCGCCACCCAGGACGGTCTTTCCGGAATAGAAGACCGCCGCCTGTCCGGGGGTGGGAGATTCCTGTGGTTTATCAAAGGTTATATCGACCGCCTCGCCGGCAAGCTTAAGCGTGGCGCTCTTCTTTTTGTGCTGAGACCTGATCTTGACCTTTGCCCTGACGGTCTCTCTGCCGGGCTTTAGTATCCAATTTAAATTTCCAACCCTTATATTCTTGAAGTACCTGCACTCCTTCGGCCCTACGGTGATGGTGTCGGTCACCTTATCTATCTTGATAACGTAGAGGGCGTGCTTATGAGCGATCCCTAATCCCCCTCGCTGGCCGATCGTGTAGAATGGTATCCCTTTGTGCGTCCCAAGTACATTGCCCTGCCGGTCTACTATAGGACCCGGCTTTATCGTATATCCAAGGCTCTTCTTAAGGTAGTTGGCGTAGTCATCTTCTACAAAGCAGATCTCCTGGCTCTCTGCTTTATTATGTATGGCAAGGCCGAGCCTCCTGGCATGCCTTCTTACCTTCTCCTTGCTGAGGCCGCTTAGAGGCAGGATTATCCTCGAGAGTTGATCCTGGGAAAGGCTGAACAGGACGTATGACTGGTCTTTGCGCCTATCAGAGCCCTCTTTTAAGAGATACCTATCTCTTATCTTGTTATACTCGATGCCGGCGTAATGCCCTGTCGCTACATAGCGCGCGTTCAACTCTTTGGCCTTTCTTAAAAGGACACCAAATTTTATCTTTTCATTGCACATGATGCAGGGATTTGGCGTGCGCCCCTTTAGGTATTCTTGGGTAAAGTAGTCTATCACCTCTCTCTTGAACTCTTTATGGAGATCCAAAACGTAGAATGGGATATCGAACTTTTCCGAGACGAGGCGCGCGTCGCTTATTGCCTCAAGCGAGCAGCAGCTGGTAGTTTTATGATAACCGCACTCTTCCTTTGGCCAGAGCTTCATAGAGATCCCAATAACGTCAAAGCCCTTCTTCTTCAGAATGGCGCAGGCGACCGAGCTGTCTACCCCGCCGCTCATTGCTACTACAACACGTTCTTTTTTATAACTCCTCATACAAGGCCTTTGCGCCGCTTGTGAGCTCTACCTTGAACCCATCACCGTCTTTGCTGATTATTATTGCCTCGATCTCTCTTTGGTTCTCAGCGAAATCGAGCCCTATGGAGGGCCCCATAACGGTGATAGCTGTAGCCATAGCGTCTGCTGTCAGGCAGTCCGGCGCTATTACTGTCACGCTCATAGGTGTCTCGCTTACCGGGGAACCGGTTCTGGGGTCGATTATGTGAGAATATCTCTTCTCTCCTATAATAAAAAACCTGTAATAGTCTCCGGATGTTGCTACAGCGGCGTCGCGTAGGCTTAGCGCCCCTATGAGTGAATCATCTCTCGGGTTTCTGACGCCTACCCGCCATTCTTTGCCGCGCGGCCCGGGGCCGAAACAATATATGTCTCCTCCCGCGTCTACGATGCCGCTCTCTATCCCGCTATCCTTTAAGACAGCCACAGCGCGGTCGACGGCATAGCCTTTGGCTATGCCTGAAAGATCTAGCTTTACGCCCTCGCGCTTCAAGGTGAGTGTGCCATCCACATCGAGCCTGAGATACCCGCTGCCTACCAGCGTGCGCGCCTCTTCTATCTCCTCGCTTGAAGGGAGCGTGGATGCTCTTTTGGAATCATTCCACAGGTCGACCAGCTCTGAGACAGTAACGTCGAACGCCCCCTCGGTAAGGCTGTAAAGATCCAGAGCCTTACTCAATAAAAAAGCCGTATCGCGCCCAAGAGGCAAGCTCTCTTCTTTGTGCATACGATTGATCAGAGCGACTTCACTGGCTTCGTCGTACTTGCTTAGGACCTTTTCCAGCTCTTCCATCTCGTCAAACGCCATAGCGACAGCCTTCTTTTGCAGCAGGCTGCTGGGCTCAGAGACCTTTATATTGACGATAGTATCCATTATAAGGCGGCTTCTTTTAAAGGAGCTCGGCTTGTCGCATCCTGAAGATGTAAAGGCGATCATGATGATGAGTGATAGGACCAGGGGTCTTCCAGTCATAGCTTGTCGATTATACCGTCGACGTTTACGTAGTCTTCTATCAAGCCTATAGCGCTTGCGATCTTCGACTTGTCCTCTGGCTTGATCTTTACGGTTATGTCGTGGATCTTGGAGGCAACGGTGTATGTGTCGTTGTCGGTGAGGATGAGAGGTATGCCTGCCTTTTTCACAAGATCGAGAGTCTCTTCGTGCGGTATGATCCCACCGCTCAAGACTATACCCGATAACTTGACACCGCTGTCTCGCGAAAGATGCATGCCGGTAGCCGCCAATATGATATCTTCTCTGTCGCCAGGGGTTAATATGAGGCATCCGTCCTCTATGTATTGCAGGGCCTCGTGCGGCTCCATCGCTCCAACAAGTGTCTTATCAACAAGATTGCTCAAGCGCTCTTTACCGCTGAGTACGCGCCCCCCGGTCTCATCTAATACATCAGCAACTGAAGGATTTGACAGGAGTTTCTTATAGGGTATCACGCCATAGACATCGAGGCCGAGCCGTTTAAAACCTTTGTTTACCAGGCCTTTTACCTTTTCGTATTTGCTTGGTATGACCTTGTTTACGATGACACCTAAGAGTCTTACGCCCTCCTTTTGGAATAAGGCTGTATTAAGCATCGCCTCGTCTATGGGCCTGCCGACCCCGCCCGATGTGATCAGCATGACCGGCGCGTCGAGTATCTTGGCGACGGCCGCGTTTGATAGATCGAAACAGGATCCCACGCCGGCATGGCCCGTGCCCTCGATGACCACAAGATCCATGCCCTTTGAGACCCTTTCGAATGACTCGTTTATCCTGTCTACAAGACTTGCCCTGCCGCCTTTCATTATATACCGCTCTGTGAACCCTTTCTCTATCGCTATGGGGCTCATGTCGTTAAGTTGGCATTTTATCTTGCATATATTCTCTATCAGCACAGAATCCTCATCGACCTTATAGCCTTGCTCGATCAGGTATCTCTGGCCAATCGGTTTTATAAATCCTATCTTTTTAAACCTCTTCTTAAGGGTCATGATAAACCCCATCGAGAAGGTTGTCTTCCCGTCATTCTGCATCGTAGCGGCTATAAATATCTTCTTGGGTCCTGACATATTAGTAGTAGCCTTTTCTGTGGCCCTTAATATAGTTCATGCAATACTTATCCCTGCCAAGGAGCGCTTCAGTCGCCCTTATCGAAGCGATCATGCCTTTGTCTAGGGGGTCTATCAGGGCGCCGTCCATCCCCGCAGAGAGCGCCATGGATATGAATACCGAGTTTACAAGCTTTCTGCTGGGAAGCCCATAAGATATATTGCTGACTCCGCACGTGATCTTTACCTCTCCGAGGGTTTTTATCATAGGTATGGCCTTCAGGAGTTCTTCGGCCTGCCGTGGTTCGCTCGATATGGGCCGCACGAGAGGGTCGAAGTAGATGTCGGCGTCCTGGACGCCCTCTCTCTTTAAAATTCTGAATATCTTTTCGGCGATCTTGAATCTCTCTTCGGCCGTCTCCGGCATGCCGGTCTTGTCCATAGTAAGCGCGATTATCGAACAATTGCGTTCAAGCGCGATAGGCAGGATCTTTTTATATCTGGATTCTTCGGCTGTGATCGAGTTTATCAAGGGCCTTCCCGAGGCCGCCAGGACGCCCTTCTCTATGACTTCCGGGTCTGGGCTGTCGATGCATAGCGGCGCGTCAGAGATCTCTCTTATCGTCTTGACAAGCCACTCCATATCGCCTGCCTCAGTGCTTTGACTCAAGCCGCAATTGACATCCAGATATGTGGCCCCGTGCTCGAGCTGGGCCTTTACCTCTTGCTGTATGAAGAGGCTGTCTTTGGCGCGAAGCGCGTTCTGGATAGGGGCGCGTGACGCGTTTATTCTTTCGCCTATTATTATCATTATAAGAGGGAGTATTTGTAACTATCTTCTATGGTCTTTACGAGATTAGTGATCATTTCGTTGGCGGGGGTCGGGATACTATAATTCGCGCCGTGCCTGACGATCGCCCCGTTTATGAAGTCTATCTCTGTCTTCTTCTTTTTCCGCACGTCCTGGAGCATGCTGGATATATTCTTAGCCGTCGCCTTGCAGACGAGCTCTACCTTCTGTATGGGATCATCATAAACAAGCTTTATCCTTTTGCGCTTAGCGACTTTTACGGCCTCCGAGACGAGCTTCTTCATAACAGATCTTGTCCCGTCATAGTCCAGCAGTCGGCCGTTATTGAGCCTGGTGACGGCGGTCAAGGCGTTGATACCGACGTTTATTATAAGCTTGCTCCACATGATACCATCTATATCTTTTGATACCTTGGTAGGGAGTCCGGCCTTGTTTAGCAGTCTCGCCACATCTCTTATTTGGCCTAACACTTTTCCGTCCCTCTTACCTATTATAGTTTCAGCCCGTCCCGCGTGGACCACATGCCCCCAGTCCTTTACGTAGGCCCCTTGATTAGTTACCCCGCTTATGATCCTGTCTTCTTCGATCTCGTCCTCCAGTATTTGTATATTGCCTATGCCGTTCTGCAGGGTCATGACCATAGTCTTATCACCGATCAGAGGTTTAGACCTCTTTATCGCTTGCTCTGTATCGTAGGATTTGACACATATCAATATTAGATCAGATGGGCCTATTACTTTTGGGTCGTCCGTTATCCGTACCTGCGCGTGGTGATTGCCGCTCACACCCTCGATCTTGATGCCGTCTCTCTTTAGTTTTTGGACCCTCTTTGGATCATGGTCTAGAAAGTAGACCTCTTCTTTTACGTTTATAAGGGAGAGGCCAAAAAGTGAGCCTATCGCGCCGGGCCCTACGATCGTTATCTTCATAAGCTATATCTTTCTCTTATATCTTCTTAAGCTCTTCGGTCTTTATGGTAAACTCATGCTCTTTAGATGGAAACTTGCCGTCCTCAACGTCCTTCCTGAAAGAAGTTATCCCTTCCAGGATCTGTACGCTAGCCTTAGTATACTGTTTTGCGAACTTTGGCACGAACCTGTCGAAGAGCCCTACCATATCGTTTGTGACCAGGACCTGGCCATCGCAGTCCTTGCCGGCGCCTATGCCGATCGTCGGTATGCTGAGTTCTTCGGTTATTATCTTGGCTATGGGGCTTGGGATACACTCAAGAACCAGGCTGAAACAGCCGGCCTTCTCCAGCTTCTTGGCGTCCTCTATTATTACCTTCGCCCCTTCCGCGGTCTTGCCCTGGACCTTATATCCTCCAAGCTTCTCTATCGATTGAGGCGTCAGCCCTAGATGGCCCATCAGCGGGATCCCAGCGCCGACAATCGCCTTCGCGGCATCCAGAGACTCTGTTCCACCTTCGAGCTTTACCGCGTCGCAGCCGGCGTCATTTATGAATCTCTGCGCGTTGGTTATCGCGTCTTTGGCTGTATCGTATGATTTATAGGGCATATCGCCTATCAGAAGCGCGTATTCTGTCCCGCGTCTGGCTGCTTGAGTGTGTCGTATCATATCGTCCATCGTTACCGGCAGGGTGGAATCATATCCCAAGACGACCATACCAAGTGAATCCCCCACCAGGATAATATCTATTCCGGCCTTATCGACCAGGCGCGCCATGGGATAATCATACGCGGTCAGCATCGTTATCTTCTTTGATCCGCGCTTCTTCTTTTTTAAAAATTCGATCGTAATTTTTTCACGTTCCATTTTATAACTCCTTTTTCTATGAGTTATTTTTTGTATGCGTCCAGATACGAATCGCAGTATATGCTCTTATTCAATAAGAGCTCCGCTGTTATAAGGCCGTCCATAAGTTCTTTATCAAAAGGGTCGACTATCGCGGCGGACAGCCCGGAGCCTATCGCCATCACAAGGTATGTCCTGTTGATCAGGCTCCTGTTCTTTGTTCCTTGAGATATGTTGCTCAATCCGACTACCGTCTTCGGCGCCGGATCGCTTAATAGCTTGAACTCCTTTATCGATTCCAGCACCTCCATCCCCTGGGGCTGAGCGACGTTTACCGGGAGGACTACCGGGTCTATATAAAGGTCTTCTATCGGGAAGCCTTGCTCCATGCAGCTCGATACGATCTTCAGCGCCAACTCGGAACGCTCGTTCCTGTCGCGCGGGATACCCTTCTTGTCCATGGTCAGTGCGATAAGTTGGGCATTATATCTCTTTGCCATCGGGATAAGAGTGTTGAGTTTTTCATCGTCTGCGTTCGCGGAGTTTATAAGGGCCTTTCTCTTGACTATCTTGAGGCCCTCCTCTATGACTTCGGCCTTTGTGGAGTCGAGGGCAAGCGGCACGTCTACTACCTCTTGTATAGACTCAATAAGCCACTTAATGGCCCCCTTAGGGTCACTTGAGGCGGGGCCCGTGTTGACATCCAGCATATTCGCGCCCGCTTCGACCTGCTTCTTTGCTATGTCCTGTATCGCGCCCTTGTCCATCTTCTTGATGGCGCTGCTTACATTCTTATACATGCCGTTTATAAGTTCACCTATTATTAGCATCTATTTCATCATCCTTTCTATGTATTTTCTAGTCTCTTCGATCGCTTTAGGATGCCGCATGATCAGTATATCGGCGCCGGCCTGCAGCATGCATATGGACGTCAAAAGTTCCCACATGGGCCCTCTCTGGGATTCAGGCCCCCACTCTTTATGCTCGCTCTGAGGGGCCTTAGCCTCTTTGGCGCGCCATACCTCTTGGCCGACAAAACAGATAAAAGGCATAGAGAGCATCTTGTCACCGTTTAGCGCGGCAAGTCTCGCGCGCTCCATGATGGAATAGGCGTATTCCATGCCATATCCCAACGCGCCGATCGTGGGATTTATTGCTATTCTTTCCTGAGGGAACCCCATGTCAGAGATGAGTATATTCACCTGTTTAGCGATATTTATGTCTATCGGGGACTCAGATATAATATTGTGGCCATCGGCCATGCAGGAGGCCGTTAAAGTCTTGTAATTCTTGTCAGTCGCATCGCCTATAAGGCAGCGCTCGTTCTTCGCGGCCTCACTTACCTTTGCCAGGACGATATTGTCTTTTTGATCTTCGCCGCTTCCGAGCACTATGAGCGGGACACCGACCGCCTCCAAGACCGACTTTACCGTCTTTGCCGCGTCATCCGCTGACCGGTCACCGAAATCAGGATGTGTGCCCTGCAGCTTAAGACAGATAAGCTCGGCCTTGTATTCATCGACACACTTCTTTGCCCATTTGGCGGGATCATCCGAGACATCGCTGAAATGCCCAGCAAGTTCCTGCGGCCAATCGCTAGGGGGTATATCCTGAATCTCAACGGCAATTACCGGCTTGTGCGGCATAGCGCCTTCATTGAGCAAGAAAGGCATAGTCGACTCTCCGCCCACTGTGACAGTGCTTTTGCGTGTGCCACCTTCATCCTTTGTGGCGCCGATAGTTACCTTGTTTATCGCGGCGCTCCACTTGTCTCTTAGTAGCTCTAGTGCCATACACTTCTCCTTATGTTAAACAGCAACCCTGTATTTCATGCGCTTATACTAAAAGGCTTCTTCGCAGATCCCGTAAACGGCTCTTATGATATCAGAACTCTCGTTAAGTTCCGTTGTCGGCTTGCCTTCAGCGCTTATTTTCGCGAGGTCGTCCGACTCTTTGATAAAACTCACCTTATCCACTTTAACCTTCTTTATCTCCTCCTCCAGAGATGGCAGCTTGTCTTTTGCCCTGTTTATCAGGAGGTGTGTCTTGCCTCTGGCTATCTTCAATTCATTCGCGAGATCTAGGATCCTCTTGGCCGAACGAACGGCGTGAGCAGAGTGGTCGCATACTATAAATAGATAGTCCAGATTACGGTCGGTCCTGCGCGATATGTGCTCCATCCCGGCCTCGTTGTCAATAACTATATAGTTGTAGGCCCTCTCCAGTCTGCCTATCGTCTCTCTCATGAGCGAGTTTGGGTAGCAGTAGCAGCCCGGCCCTTCAGGCCTGCCCATTACCAGGAGATCCAGCCCTTCCGACTCGCCTAAGGCCTGCTGGATCCTCGACTCTATAAGCCTCTCTTTCGTAACACCTACGGGCAGATTGGCTATATTGGCCGCTACATCGTCTATTATGCCGACTACTGTATCTTCCGGGAGCACGCCCAGCATCTCTCCTAGGCTTGTATTCGGGTCGGCGTCTATCGCAAGGACGGGCGGGTTCTTTGTAGCAAGATACCTTGTGACAATGCTTGCTATCGTGCTCTTTCCCGTGCCGCCCTTTCCCGCTAACCCAATAGTATAGCTCATCCCTTTACCTCTACTGTTGGAAATCTGGAAGAGTCCGTATGAGGAAAAAAGAGGCTCGACATGTACTCATCCATATAATCCTGTTCAGTACTCAGCTCTATATAAGTCACCTTCCTCGCTATCTCCTCAGCCTTCTTCATCGCCTCGAATGATAGTAGGATCTGGCTAGATCCAAGGATCGCGGTATTGCCTACGAAGGAGAATATCTCTTTCTTAAGATCGGGTAAGAGGCCTATGGTTATCGCGTTCTCCATATTCAGCCGCGTACCGAAGCCACCCGCTAGATAGAGCTTCTCCAGATCTTTTAGTTCAAGCCCCAGCTTCCTGAACAATATAGAGATAGCGCTGTATATAGCGCCTTTGGAGCGCTTCAGGTTCTCTATATCTTCTTCTGTTATGACTATATCGTATCCGGTATCGGACTCATCCTTGGGCACGACCACAAAGGCATATCCGGGGTCCAGCTTCTTTATCCTGTCTGAATCTACCCCACTCTTTATCTTCCCATCTTTAGCAATAACTCCCCTTCTAAAGAGTTCGGCAAGAAGATCGACATAGCCCGACCCGCAGATGCCTCTTGGCTTCTGACCGCCGATAGTTTCAGCCTTTACATTCAGCATCGGGTCTATCGTTAGCTCCTGTATCGCCCCTTTCTGCGCCCTCATCCCGCATGATAGGCCGCTGCCTTCAAAAGCGGGGCCGGCGCTCGCTGAACAGGCGGCCAGCCACTCTCTGTTGCCTATCACTATCTCCCCGTTCGTTCCTACATCGACCAGGAGCGAAAGCTTCTTCGTCTCATTGATCCCGCACGCGAGGATGCCGGCCGTTATATCGCCTCCCACGTATGTGCTTACACCGGGCACGCAGTATAGAAGTGCCCTGGTAGACATCTTCACGCCTGCTTCGGCGGCTCGGATAACAGGCACAAAATTCGCGGTAGGTACATATGGCTCGCGTCGTATATACATAGGGTCTACTCGCAGCAAAAGGTGTATCATCGTGGTATTCCCGGCGCACGTGATACCGTTTATGTCATTTAGGTTGATCTTGTGCTCGCCAGCGAAGGCCTGTATCATCTCATTGATCGTATCTATCACTACGTGGTGCAGCTGCTCGAGCCCCGCTCCTTGGGTAGCAAATATTATCCTCGTGATCACATCGTCGCCGAATAATATTTGCTTATTATAGGTGGCTTTTGTGCCCAAGACCTTCTTTGTATTCATATCCACGAGCTGGCCCGTTATGGTTGTAGTTCCGATGTCGAACGCTGCTCCGTAATTTTTGCGCGACGTATCTCCCGGCTCGAGGCGGACTATCTCTGTGGTTTCGTTGCGCTTTCCCAGGGTAGCCGTTATCTTCCAGTCACTCTCCCTTAGGAGGTTTCCAAGCCTCTTTATATTGGCTAGCCCGGTCTGCATGATCCCTACGTCCCGGGTCTTCTTTATCTCCCTATAGAGCCTTTCCAGGTCACTTATCTTGTCGTCAAAGTTCGGCTTTGGCAGCCTCAGATATATCTTAGTAGCAAGCGGCGAGTGCTCAAAGGTCACGGTCTTTACGCCCTTCTGCGTGGTTACCTCTTCAGCAGGCGTAAATAGCCCTTTAAGCCTGAGGGTCCTGGCCTCGGCCTCTGTGGCCTCGTCAAGTTCAAGCCTCGAAGCCGGTGGTATCTCGACTACCAGATTGCCCTGGACAGACGTCAGGCACGCTAGGACATGGCCTTTAGATCGTTCGTCTTGGCTTATCCTCCCGGTCGGCTCTGTCCTGAAATCCCCCTCTTTTATTATTACCTTACACCTTCCGCATACGCCGTCACCGCCGCAGCTGGAATGTATATAGATCCCCGCCTGGACGGCCGCGGACAGGAGATTAGCGCCCTTCTTTACTTGTACCTTCTTGTCATCCGGCTTGAATACTACCTTGAATCTATCCACCTATTTTTTCAATCCTTTCAGATATGAGGGTATCCCGGAAGCCTCACGCGGCCCTACCTTGACGGACCAGCCCGACTCTTCCTCTAATTTTCCGCTGAGAACAGCGACATAGCCTGGAAGTATCAGCTCTTTCTGCTTGATCTTCTCCTCCAGCCCCGATCCTTTTAGCGCACTCGTTATCTTTTCAGGGCTGAACTTGTCGGCTGCCCAGGCGGTCAAGACAGACATCCCCTCACTGTCCACGCTCACTATGTAGCACGGGACCTTGCTCGACTCGACCTCGGACTCTACAGTGTAATACGTCAGAGAAAAATTGGTCGTGACCAGGACCGGCGACTCGGGTGTGACATTCCCTATTTCGTAAACCTTAGGTTCTACCTGTAGGGGTTTCTGCGGGTCCGTGAATATGTTCTGCCTGACAGTTAGAAGCGGCATTACATTCCAGCTCTCGGCGTGCTTCATTATAACTATACCGGCGTACTTAGCTATGAGCGAAGCGGCCTCGGCCGCCTCCTCGAAAGGATCGTCGCTCTGTGTAAAGGCGATCGTAGGGTACCCAAATGGCCTGTAGGCTCTCTTGAGGGCCATCCTCCTTATGTAAGTCTGGTCCTCGATCTGCTCTCTCAAAGGTTTATCCCCCGCGCCTAATGCGGCATCGTTTATGCCGGCTGAGGACACCTTTTCAGATAATGAAGAGAGGCCTTCGAGTGAATTGGCCTTTAATGCTATTGGGCATGAAGCCTCTTTGGCTACCGCCGCTATCTGGTCAAGATTTTCATTTGTTGCCGGATATATGAGCGGTTTTTTCTCTTTTGTCAATTGAAGGGCGGCCTTGAGCGCCTCCGGAGATTCACTTATGAGGACCAGGTTCAGCTTTGACGTTTCAGATACTATCTTTACGGCCTTTAAGAACTTCTCCTTATCCTTGCTGGTATTCTTCACAGCTATAAGATCGACCTCTATGTTCTGCCCTACGCGCTCGAAGCGGAGGCCCTCTATCTTGGCCGCTTTTGCCTTGAGTTCGCCCTCAGAGGCCGTATCCTCTGTAAGAAAGCCGATGCCGGTTGGGTGATAGAAGGTCTCTTCGTGCCTGAACATCACAGTCTCATTGCCTACCTGTAACTTTTTGTCGCCGCTGCCTATGGTCACTAGGTTTATTGGCGGGCGCGAGGCGCTTGCCAGCTTGCCCTTGGAATCGTCAGAGACGTACGGGCATTTATCGAGTGCTGCCTTCTTCGCCGCTATCTGCATAGCGAACGCCAGGCATGTCGGGAATCCACACTCTTTGCAGTTTGTCTTTGGCAACAGTTTATATATCTCTAATCCGCTTATGGCCATTGTTTGCTCCTCAAAAATTGGTTACAGGGTTTGCGGTTTGCGGTTATCGGTTTGCGCACTCACGCAAACCGCGCACCGCTGACCGCTAACCTAGAGTTTTACATGAGCGAAGGCATCTTCAATGCCGGGTGATCCACCTGGGCTAAGTATTCCAGCAGCTTATCCGACTCTGTGGCCTTTGTCTCATCAGCTATCTTATCGAATAGACCCTGTTCTACCTCGCTGCATCTCTTCTTGAGTCTTTCGCCAAGGGCCTCTTTTAGATCTTTTGGTATCCATACAAGCCGTTTGAGCCCGCCGTCGGCGCTCAGGAATTTCTTGCTGGCGACATAGAGCTTGCCTACTCCCATAAAACCGGGGGTCTGCGCGCCGCCGCCTACCGAGCCGGCGAGCGTGGAGAACTTCATCCCCGCAGGTGTGGGGCCTGAGTACTCTCGATTGACCACCATAAAGCCGTTTGCCTCCGGCAGGATCGCGATTATACACTCGAAGCAGCCGCACGATGTCTCGGGGAATGTCATTATGGAGTAACCATGAAAAGTCTCAAGCGTTTTATTAGACTTATCCCTTATGAATTGGTTTATCCCTTCCCACTCCCCCTTTTCCGCGTCCAGCACCTTCCCTTTAAGGATCGGCTGGTTCGGCCCGGTGGGATTGAGCTCATAGCACGCCTTCGCGTCAAGCCAGCTGTACGCCCCACAGAGGCCCAGCCTCTCGGGTTTCACCACGCATACGTGGTTTGGCGCAAAAGACTGGCATAATGTGCAAGAGTAGAAGGTATCCACGCTCTCGTCTGTCATGCCGGCGATGCGCTCATCCCTCAGGTTGTAAGCGACATCGGCCTCCGGCATCAACCGTTGCACGTCTTCCTGAGACGTATAGATCTTGATCTGCGCCTTATCAATGATCTTATCGAAAGAGTCATGGAATCTCGCGTGTAGTATTACGCCGAAGTGTTTGAGCTTGAACCCTTTCTTCGTCGCCTCTTTACTTACGCGAAGCCAGCAGCTGTTCCTCTGCCCCATATGAAAGATACCCATAGCCTCGTTAAGGAAGTGGTGTATCTGTCTTTCTAGTATCGGCTCGAAATCTTTCTCCATCTTGCGGCCGGCCACTT
>JBDRDE010000249.1:0-4671 GCA_043821065.1 Candidatus Omnitrophota bacterium | reverse complement strand
CAAGATATGGCCTTTTGTAAAAGGCAGGCGGGTTATAGCGAGCCTGGGCCTAAGCAACTTAAGATACAGGAATCTAACGCTTAATGGCTTTACCTCGATGTATCTAAAAGATCTCAGGTCCAAGGCGCGCAGGCCTTTTCTTGATAATATGGATGGCATGGTAATATTGAAGGACTTCACCATAGAGATCGATGCCATCTCCGCTAAAATAGAGAATGTGAACGGGACGCTGACCTTCGAAGACAGCTCGGTAAGCCTTACCAAGACCTCCTTCGACCATAACGGGATCGTCTATATGCTGGAAGGCGCCCTTACGGAACTGGATATAGACGAGCCCGAATGCTCCCTTTCTCTAAGCTCGGAGAATATCAACGTGGATGGCAAGCTTATTATAAAAGAGGATCTTATAAAGATAGAGAGGGTATCAGGCAAGATAGGATCGTCCCCTATCAAGATAATGGGCGATGTAAAGGATATCTCTTCGTCCCCTTCCGCGAATCTATATTGCGAGGCGAGGCTCGAGCTCTCCGATCTGGCGCGCTTCGCCTCTGGCCCGGGCCTCACTGGCGGCTCGTTTGAGCCGGCCGGACAGTGCGTTATAGCGGCCTTCTATAACGGGAGCCTGAAGAATATATCAGAAGCCGAGGCGGATCTCAAGATAAGCTCCAATGAGATAGCTTTTGGGGATATACGGCTCGATGACCTATATATAGATCTGAAGATGAGAGAGGGCCTCATAAAGAGCCACAGATTGACGATGCGCCCTTATACGGGCCTCTTAAGCGGCACCTTCCAGTTGGACGCAAACGACACCGCAAAGCCGTTCTCTGCGGAGTTTGCGCTCAAAGACGCTGACCTGAAAGGCCTCTCAGACGATATCAAGTTGAAAGATAACAGATTCTCCGGCCTTCTTTCCAGTAAGTTCTCCATAGGGGGGAGTCTGGTATCTACCGATAGCATGCAGGGTGACGGGTGGATAACGATCACAGACGGCTGGCTGTGGGAGTTACCGCTATTAGGCGGTGTAACCAAGTTATTACGGATGCCTAACTTAAAGACCATAGTCTTTCAGGAAGCGGCGGGCAATTTTTCCATAAAGAACAACAGGCTATCCACAGATGATCTCACATTCTACGGTGAGAACGTGAATATCAGAGGACAGGGATATCTCGATTTTGACGGGAATCTTGACTTCGTATTGGACACAGATATAAAACAGGGCCTTGCTGAGGGCGATTCAGACAGAGCGAAGATAACCAATATACTGCTATCGCAGGCGGGAAATTATTTTGGACGGGTAAAGGTGGGCGGCACTCTAAAGGATCCGGAATACAAGCTGGCGCCCAAGCCCGTAAAAGAGCTCTTCGATAAAAAGATCAGAGGCCTTTTAGAAGGTATCTTTGAATAAACCCCTTCGCCTTTCTTAGCGCCTTACCCCTGTGGCTCAATCTATCCTTTTCCCGGGAACCCAATTGCGCGAATGTCTTCTTGCGCCCTCTTGGTATAAAGACGGGGTCGTATCCAAAACCTGTAGCCCCCTCTTTAACGAAGCCGATCCTGCCTTCGCAGACCCCCTCGACGAGCTTCAAGACCCTTCTCTCCCTGGCGATAGCGATCACGCACCTGAAGCGCGCGGTTCTTCTCTTCGGGTCTATGCCCTTGAGGGCCTTCAAGAGCTTCTCCATATTGCGATCGTCGGTCTTCCCCGGACCGGCGTAACGGGCTGAATGGACACCCGGCCGCATATCCAGGGCGTTCACCTCTAGGCCGGAATCATCCGCCAATACTATCTTGTCTGTATGGCGCGATGCGGCCAGGGCCTTCTTGATAGCGTTGTCGCCAAACGTCTCACCGTCTTCGACTACCTCGGGGACTTGCGGGAACTCCTTGAGAGATAGGACCTTTATGCGGGAAGAGTGAAAGAACCTCTTTAACTCTTTAAACTTCTTCTCGTTTTTGGTGGCTATTACTATTTCTTTTTTCACTTTGTGTCTGTTCGTGTTTTTATTCGTGTCTGTTAGTGTTAAAGCGCATCGCTGCCCAAGGCCTTCTTCTGAGCAGTGATCACCTTCCCTATGCCCTTTTTGGCGATGCGGATGAGCGCTGTAAGCTCTTTATTTGTAAAAGGCGCCCCTTCGGCTGTGCCCTGAACCTCTATAAACTTGCCAGAGCCGGTCATCACCACGTTCATATCGACCTCTGCCTTGAAGTCCTCTTCGTAGTTTAGATCGAGCGCCGGCTTGCCGTCTATAATGCCTACGCTTATCGCGGCTACATGATCATTGAGCGGTATCTTGTCTATTTTGCCATTACTTACCATACTCTGCAGGGCGTCTACAAGGGCCACAAAACTCCCTGTTATGCTGGCAGTGCGCGTGCCCCCGTCGGCCTGTATAACATCGCAATCTATCCAGATCGTGCGTTCACCCAGGGCCTTCAAGTCGGCCACGGCCCTCATGGATCTTCCTATAAGCCTCTGTATCTCATGGGTCCTTCCACCGACCTTTCCTTTCGAGGACTCCCTGGAGACCCTGGATTTGCATGAACGCGGCAGCATCGCGTACTCAGCGGTCATCCAGCCTGTACCCTTGCCTCTTAAAAAATGCGGCACGCCGTTCTCGACGGATGCGGTGCATATGACCTTCGTGTTGCCCATCTCGATCATGCACGAGCCATCTGCGAACTTCATGTAGCCGCGCGTGATCTTTATCTTTCTCAACTCATTGTGTTTTCTTCCATCGACTCTCATGAAAACCTCCTCATCGGCTCTCACCCTACTACGCCGAGCTTATTGAAAGATGTAAGTCAGGCTTCGAAGGGTCAAATTCGTCCATATGATTTAGCTTCGCTTCGCTCGCTAAATCATGGACTCATTTGATATATATCTCCCCCTTTGGTATCTATAGCCACTATAACAGGAAAATCCTTAACGCGGAGTTCGTATATGGCCTCGGCACCCAGATCGCGAAAGGCCACCACAGACATCCTATCCACTTTTTGAGAAAGGAGCGCGCCGGCGCCGCCGGTAGCGATAAAATATACCGCCTTAAAGGCCTTTATCGCCTGCCGCACATCCTTTGAGCGCCTGCCCTTGCCTATCATGCCCGCCAGGCCCAGCTTGAGAAGCGGTAGCGTAAAGCCGTCCATCCTCGCACTCGTGGTGGGTCCGCAAGAGCCTATGGCCCTGCCGGGAGGAGGTGGCGTAGGGCCACAATAGTATAATATCTCGTCTTTTAAGTGCACAGGAAGATCCTCACGCCTATCGATCATATCCACAAGTCTCTTGTGCGCCATATCGCGGGCCGTATAGATCCTGCCCGACAATAGTATGCGCTCGCCGGCCTTAAGCGTAACCCGCACCGATTTTTGTAATGGCAATTCAATTCTTTTCATTGTACCCTGAACCCTGTACCCTGTACCCTGAACCCTGTTACAATATCTTCTCCGCCCCTCTCGTCGCGTGGCAGGAGATGCAGACGGCTACAGGTAGTCCCGCTATATGAGTCGGAAAATCGAGTATATTCACACCCAGCGCGGTCGTGGCGCCGCCCATCCCCATCGGGCCTATCTTTAAGGCGTTTATATCTGAAAGAAGCTCTCTCTGAAGCTTGTCTAGCGCCTTATCGGGATTCTTCCTGTTTATGGGGCGCAAGAGTGCCGCCTTCGCCAGCTCGGCGGCCTTCTCGAACGTCCCCCCGAGGCCTATACCCAACACGAGAGGAGGGCACGCCTCCGGGCCGCATCCTTTGACGACCTCCAGCACGAAATCTTTTATCTCTTTGACTGAAGCGGTGGGGTTGAACATCTTGATCCTGCTCTTGTTCTCGCTCCCGAACCCTTTCGGACAGACGGCTATCTTTATCTTCTCTCCAGGGACTATCGCCGTATGTATGATAGCCGGCGTATTGGTGCCGGTATTCTTTCTATTGAGAGGCGATCCGACTATAGATTTCCTGAGATACCCTTTTCTGTATCCGTCCCTTACGCCTTCGTTTATCGCCTCAGTCAGGTCGCCTCCGGTTATCAAGAGATCTTGCCCTATCTCGCAGTGTACGATGACGGCGCCCGTGTCCTGGCATATGGGGAGCCTCTCTCTCTTGGCGATCGCCGCGTTCTCTATGAGTTCTCCTAATATATCTCTAGCGGCCCGCTTCTTCTCGCGCGCAAGCGCCTTCTTAAGGGCATCCAGAACATCTCTTCTCAAAGATATGTTCGCCTCTACGCAGAGCTCGCTCACGACTTCTTTTATTCTACCTGCGTCAATCTTCCTCATATAGATCCTGTTCTTTTTTACTGTTGATGCGGACTTGCTATTAGCGCTGGCAGGGGCTTGCCGGAGCGAATATCGAAAATCGCGAATACCTTTAGCGCGCCATCCAGATTATATGCTTTTTAGCTTAATGAGCGATTTTCGCTACAGCGAGCGAGGGGCGCGTATCCCCGAGCGAGCGACGAGCGGAGGCAAGTCCCTGCCGGCGCTACATCGCATTGTATTCCGCTTCAACGGTCGTCGTTATCCCCCCGCGGGAATTGAATACCATCCGTATATGCGCCCAGCGCGGCTTACACGCTTCAACAAAGTCGTCGAGTATCTTATTGACCGCGTGCTCATGGAATATGCCCACGTCCCTATAGGAGACTATATAAAGCTTAAAACTCTTAAGCTCCACG
>JBDRDE010000248.1:0-2951 GCA_043821065.1 Candidatus Omnitrophota bacterium | reverse complement strand
AGATAGAAGAAAAAGGACTTCTCCAAAAAGCAGAGCCCCTGTAAGAGAGCGTTGCCTGCCAAGAGACGACGTCTACTCGCTCGCCGCCATGCTCATAGACGTACGCACCATAAATACATTAATACCCAAAACTGGCCTAGAGGGCTTTCTGGCAATATTAGAAAAATACCAAGCGCTCGCTGAATCAAAAGAGAGCGGCGACGATCTTATAGTCAAGCTTATCAAGGAACTTGAAAGAGAAGCAGCCAGATTGCATAAGCCAAAACAGCGCAAACGCAAAGCCAAAAACCTCTCCCGCGGCAAGGTAAGTCAAAGGAAGGACACCCACCCGGCCCTTGAGAGGGCGGCAAATGAGGGGAGTATGTTTGCGCTTACAAAGGACCAGTTGTCCAACATATCGGTTAAGCGATCAGCCGGCAGACTGGCCATTCGACTAAATGGTATTGAATTGAATGATGAAAAGCTGGCAGATCAACTTTTACAAAACCTATTGCCCGGATACCCGTCCGGAACAAGGACCAAGCTCCTTCAAAAACTGCAGGATCCAATATTCAGAGAGAACATCATAAATGGCCTTATGCTCATGTATGATGCGGTAAAAAACAGACCCATCCCCCCGGATACCCGTCTATGTCTTATAGTAGAAGATAAAGACAAGCCCACTATAATATTTAAAGATTCAGAGAACAACCTCATAGCTCATTCAGGTGAAGGGAAAGATACAGGCATCGGACGCGCCTCAATATACGCGGGATACAATACCATAGCCACAGCCATAAGGACCTCCCAAGAAAAAGGCCTTAAAGAGATCATCAGGCATGAGGCGAACGATATCATAAAGGGCCACCGCAATGAAAGGTTGAGGGCGGGAAATAAGCTCTATGACGATGTGGTCAGTAATGCAGTTAATGCGCGAATTGCCGAAGACTTTGAATTCGTCAGAGAAGAGGTGCCCGGACAGGATAAAAAACATGTCCGCGGCCGCGCGAACAGGCTTTGGTTCTCCGATGATATGATAGCCGATTTCAATAAGCGCGGTATATTTGTATTCGATATAGACAAGACGATCGCGGCCCGCGACAGGAAATTACTCGATGATATGGTCCAGACCATACAGAATCTTATGCGCAACGGCCATCTCGTGGTCATAATCACCGGCCAGCCCATAAATGTACAGCGCGAGAGGATAGTAGACCCCATCGCCAAGGAACTCCGCCAAAATCTGGTAGTAATGACAAATGAGGGCGCCGTAGTCCACCACTTCCTGAATGATAAAGACGCGAGCGAATATATAGTGACCAATGGCTTCACTGAGCAATGGAATTATAGCAACGAAGAGCTTTCTACCTTAAAAGATATAGTGGAAGAGTTTGTGGATGAGCGCGGTATAGAATACGCCCCCGGGCAGGATGGACCTCCCGACAACAGAGAGAATGTCCAGCTGGCCTTCAAGATCGAGGCCAGCATACTTACCAGGCTGAAGTACGCCAAAGAGATAGTAAAAAAATATGCAGAGAAGGGGCTTAAGGGCTTCCAGTGTACAATAAGCGGTTCGACCACGGTCTCGCTCTGGAAGGAAGGGATAGCCAAGAATACTTCCGGATTGGGCTTCCTGCGCGACAGCGGTTTTGAGGTTTCCGATATGGCCTATTACGGGGACGAGTTCTTTGAATTCGGCAATGACCTCTGCATGCTCGATGAGAAGGATCTCCTCATATTTGCCGTGGGCAGGTATAACCCCATCCTGGAAGGTAACAAAAACGCCGTCTATATAGGCGCAGGTCCATACGCCACACAGTTGGTCCTCGATAATTTCGTAGAGAGGGCCGCAGAGCAAATTATAGATAACCCCGAAGGTTATGACTTTAGGGCCCTCATAAGGGAAACAGCCATGAGGCAAACCGACTGGGAGACCTTAAATCAGAGCTACCAGAAGCGGTATAAAAGACCCAGGAGGAGGCTTGAGGCTATCCGTGGATCATGGGTTTTAGAGGGGACGCGCTTTGAGACACTGCTAGATAGGCTGCTTGAAGATCCTGTAAAGAGCGGCGGATTGAGTAGGCTGTCAACCCCTGAGGCGATCGCAAAGCTCAGCATATTCCACCAGATATTGAGAGAGTACCGCGTGGGGTCATCTTTTGTAGATACGCTCTATAAAGCCTCGTTCGGCAACGCCCTCAAAAAAGACTATGAGATGATGGCCAAAGAACTGAGGAAACTACTGCCACCTGAGGAGATCCCGCCCGGCTGGGCTGAGAAGTATAAGAAAAGTCGGGTAAATGTCCAAGCACTCCGCGATATACTCTATCCTCTCGGCAGCGTCCTTGAAGAGTTCCTAGGAAGAAACGCTACCGGGCAACTGAGAAAATCTATCGAACTCCTGACAGGCCAGGAGGTAAGTTGGGCCCAGAACACTCAAAGCAGAAAGACCACACGCGCCACAACATTAGGCAATATTGAGTCTGTAGCCAATGCCTTAGACGCGATGCTCGACCCAAAGGGCGCCTTCCCCTGGATGTTAAGGGTGCTCGGCGGAGACCTGTCCTTTTTCCACAAACATATAAACATTACTTTAAAGCCGTCCGACTATTTCCTGAGCGACCTGGACCAGGATAACCCGCTCCAGGGCCTGGGCGGTATGGTCGGCTTCGGGGGCGGGGGAGGCTCAAGGATGATGGGCAACGTACTCCTGGAGACTATGCTGCAGCAAATTATGCTGTCCGACATGAAGGACATGCCCTTTACTATGATCACACCTAGCGAAGATGACGGCGGGAGCACCTTCTTTGTAGTCTGCCTAGTATTGGCCATGCTGGGCGTAAAACTCCCGGCGATGGGTGATATCGCCAATGCAATGTCCGGCCTGACGCTGGGAAAGCCCAATGTTTTTAACGAGCCGCACTTTCAGTTCATATTCAATATATTCAGGAGCCGTTTCCCCACGGAAGGTG
>JBDRDE010000247.1:0-8015 GCA_043821065.1 Candidatus Omnitrophota bacterium | reverse complement strand
CCCGCCTTGCTCGCTACCCTTATGGCCAGATCCAGGCCCTTCTCCCAGTTTACCCTTCCCGCGAATAGATAGAAGTCCTCTTTCTTCTTCTTCCACTCTATCACTTTCGCGTTGATACAGTTATAAGCGTTACCCAAAAAGTTTATCTTGTCATTGAGCGCGGTATGCAGCTGTTGCTGCCTTTTTGAAATGGATACAAATCCGTTCTTAGGATTTTCGGACAGTTCCGCGCACCGTAGGATCGCCCCCTCATTAGCGGGGCCATGAAGGGTATAGACGCAAGGGATATCCACCTCGGGTATGTCGAGTGTATGACAGTGGATAATATCCACTCCCTCATATCCCGCCCGCGCGAAAGCATATTTAGCTATAAGCCCTCCCACGATACCCTTCGTCAGCTCAGGAGACTCCAGCCCGAAGTAGCGGTCGTTTTCCATATAGGGCATGAGCCGGCAGGAGACTTTTGACTCCTTTGGGCCGAACAGGATCACTTCATGGCCCAGCTCTGTCAGCCCTTCCACAAGATTATAGACCACCAGTTCCGTTCCGCCGTATTTGGGCGGCGGTATAGGGATCCATGGCGGGCCGATAACGGCTATTTTCATAGAGACCTCCTTATTTTTTGGAAAGGATCTTCTTATATATGTCCAGATACTTCTTGGCCATCCTCTCTCTGGAAAAATACTCTTCGGCGCGCTTGCGGCAATCCTTGGGCTTTATCGTATCCACCTTCTTTATCGCCTCTACCATCTCTTCTTCATTATCTACCACAAAACCCGTCTTGCCGTCTTCGATTATCTCGGACGCCGCTCCTCTTCTAAATGCGACAATAGGCGTACCGCAGGCGAGCGCCTCGATCATCAAGATGCTGAAAGGCTGCTCCCATTTGTCGCCCACAAGGATACACTTACTCCGCCGCAACAGATCCAGTAGAGTATCGCGCCCGACCTCCTGGTGAAGCTGGAGGAATAGGCCTTTAGGATGATTTTCTATGAGAGGTTCTATCTCTTTTGCCACATATTCTTTCTCTTCTTCATCGATCATCTTAATGGCCAAGACCAGCCCGGCCTTTGCGGCTGCCGCGACCTTCAATACGGAATCGAAGCCCTTCTCCCAGCTGGCCCTCCCGACGCTCAAAAAGAAGTCTTCCTTCTTTTCAGACCATTCGATAGCTTTCACGTTGATAGCGTGGTGGACGACACCGATGAAGTCTATATCATGATTGAGCATGGTAAAGCGCTCTTTCTGCCTGTTGGATACGGAGATAAGGTGTTCATTATTCCCTTTGAGCAGTTCAAGGCATTGGGTGATCGACCCTTCTGTGGCCTTCCCGTAGACAGTATGGACAGTGGGTGTATCAACCGTAGACTTAAAGAGGGTGTGATCGTGTATAATATCGGCCTTTTCATATCCGGCCCGCGCGAAAGCGTATTTTAACGCGAGCTCCCTGACGAAAACTCTTTCGTCGGGTGGTGAGTCTATGCCAAAAGTTACTGGGGCCGGGATATAAGGGTAGAGCTTGCATGAAACCTTTGACTCTCTAAGGGCGAAGAGCATCACCTCTTGGCCGAGCTCTTTAAGCCCTTCGACAAGGTTCCATACCACTATCTCTATACCGCCGTATTTTGGGGGCGGCACGGGGATCCATGGTGGAGCGACAATCGCTATCTTCATAATAACCTCCCTCTATTAATAATATTCACCGGCACAGGCCGACAGTATCTCTTTTCGTGTTATGCACCCAACAAGCTTCTTCCCTTTCACAACAGGAAGTACCTGGAAAGATCGCTCGGTAAATAACCGCAGGGCTATCTCCGCGTGATCTGAATCTTTAACATACTCGACGCTTTTATTCATGACATCTTTCGCTTTGAGTTGAGAAAGATCCTCTCTTTCGGTGGCATTGACGATATCCTGTTTAGAGATGATGCCGCGCAGCTCTTTATCACCTGTAACTACAGGGGCGCTTGATACGCCCTTCTCCCTTAACAACCTCGTTACGTCTTTTACGGGCCAGTTTAAATCTACAAAGATAAAATTTTCATGTTTCATTATATCCTTAAGACGCTTTAGCGGTACCATGGCTACCTCCTTTTTTCGCGGTTTTACATTGACGATCTTGGCCGGCTCGAGAACACATCGCTGTTTGAATATAGTGATATGAAGAGGCCGGTTGTGTGGGTCTGCCGGATGATAAGATACCTCTACGGCCTTATTGCTGATATTTAGTCTAATCGAGTCTTTTTTCCACATAAGCTCGAACTGCACGGAATGCCAGTGGCCCGGAAGCCTTGGGTTTATGTCGATCGAGCCGTCTGCGAAGCTTATTCCGGCAAAACCGAATACGACCGCCTGCCAGACGCCGCCCACGTTTGCCATATGCATACCGCCGTCCGTGTTGTTATGAAGATTTTTAAGGTCTACCTGCGCGGCGAAGAGAAAGAGTGCGTACGCCCTGAGGCGATCTTTGTATTCACTCGCTAATATAGCGTGTGTGGAGTGGCTAAGGGATGACTGGTGAAGGGTCCGTTTTATGTAATACTGATAATTCTTCACCATCTCCTCGTGGCCGAATCGCTCGGGAAATAGATAGAATAGAAGCAGTGTGTCCGCCTGCTTGATAAACTGTGTCTTATGGAAATTCTTATAAGTAAGATGCTGTGGCGCCTCAGGCATAAAGAAATCATTATGGCTTTTAGCAGGGATCGATTTCTTTTTAAAATAGCCTTCAAATTGTTCTATGATACCGTCTTTGGAGCGTGATACATAAATATTTTTCGATATATCTTTCCAGCCGGCCGTCTCTTTATCTTTCAACTTAAGATGGTGCTTCAGCTTTAGGAATGCTACTGGGTTTTTCTTCTTGAGCTCACGATAAAGAGTCGCGGCGTATTCCAGGTTCCAGGAAGCTAAAATATTGGTGTACGCGTTGTTCTTGACGCGAATATGAAATTCATCAGGTCCGATTATATCCAAGATCTCAAACTTCTTTATTTTTTTATTGAAGCTTACCCTGCTTGCCCAAAAACGCGCTGTGGAGAAGACGATCTCCGCTCCGGACCGTACCATAAAATCGACGTCTTCTGTCGCCCTAAAATAATTAAATACCGAGTACGCGATGTCGCCTGAAATATGGTGTTCATAATCGATCGTATCCATCTCCATAACGCTGCCATCGACGTCTTTGGCGTAGCGAGGCGTCGCCTCATCACCCACTCCCCCGGACTCCCACGGAAAGAGCGCGCCGCTATATCCCCTCTTTTTAGCGTTCTCTATAGCGTGACTTAATCTGTGATATCTATAGAGCAGCATATTTTTCGCAATATCAGTGTCGGTAAAGAGATAGAAAGGGAGCATAAATATTTCGGAGTCCCAGAATATATGCCCTCTGTAACCCATGCCCGTAAGGGCGCGCGCGCCTATACTCATAGGAGAGCCCGCTTTATCGGCCGCTATAATAAGGTGATATATATTAAACCGCACGGCATTGTCACACAGATCATCCCCTTTTATAACGATGTTCGCGTGTTGCCATCTCGCCTTCCATGACTCTGTGTGGTCCTCTATGTTTTTATCAAATCCTTTAGTAACAGCTTCACAGAGATGGCGCTCGGTCTCCTCTTTAAGCCCTCTCACGCGGCATTGGAGAGAGGTTTTTATGCTAAATACTTTTGTGAACGTAATGGACTCTTTCGCCCTCAAATCAAAATCATATATCCTGTCATGAAGCACCAATTCTTTTTCGTTTTGTTTTACGGAAAGACGATCCGCGTACGATATCCATATCTTGGTGGTATGTGTACAATAAGAGTAATAGTTGATATTATTCGTGGTTTGGGCTCCTTTTAGGTGAATATGTCTGCGCCTCCCGTAAACAAGACCGCCGTAATTATTCACCGAGTCGTCATGTATGTCGACCGCCGTGAGTTTCGCCTTACCGCTTAAAAGGGTGATCGATATCTTCATCCATCCGATATGCGGGTCATGCATGCTAAAGAACCTCAATGATTCATATAGGTATCTTCTCTTCCTTCCATCCTGAAAAATGGTACGCCTGGCCAAAAGGCCCTTTTGCATATCCAGGTATCTTTCATGGCGCTTAAATCTCATAAGGTGCATATCTATCTTTTCGCCGTCTGATGTAACGATAAAATTGATCGGGTTTGGCAGGTTTACCAGTTCCTCGACTTGTGCTCCGGATTTATCATATACGCCCGTTATAAAAGTCTGCGGCATGGCAGAATCAGGATTCTCTTCAAGAATGCCCCGGGAACCGATAAAACCGTTTCCAAGAGTAAAAAGTGATTCTTGGATATGCTGTGGATCAAGACCAAAAGTCGTCTCTTTAATAAGCCATTCTGGCGGTGAAAGCTCGATACCAAAGAAATTTTTAATGGCTTTTCTCTCTTTTTTCTCCTCGCTCCCCTTACCTATATTACCTTCTTTAGAACGAGCAGCGCCTTTTCTATCTTCCAATGCCGCTATCTTCTGTTGGGTCATGTATCAATTCCTCCTTCTGCTTAATAGTTACGCTATTCAGACAGCGCTTGAGATGCCGGTAATAAAAATATCCCAAATCGCTGGAAATCTATCGACCAAAGACGCTGAACTCTCAGACAGCGCCGACTGCACTGAACCTGCCTGGATCAGTCCAAAGAAAGTCAAGCTGGCCGCCTCAAGATTGATATCTTGTCGTATCATCTTGTCTTTCTTTGCCGTTAAAAGGATATTCTTTATGGTTTTTTTGTAATTATCAACGACATTGGATATTTTTATTTTTAGGGATTTATTGCCAAAATGGACGGATTCGGCGGTAAGAGGAAAGAGGATGCCCTTCTTTTTTTCTATCATCGTAAGGTGTGTCTTCATGATCTGGCGTAATTCGTCAATAGGATTAGTGCAATTCTTTACCGCGTCCTCAACTATCCCCGCGAGATGTTTTTCGAAGTCGTCAATGAGATACTCAAGTATCTCGGCCTTGTCCTTGAAATGCCTGTAGATAGCTCCTTCCGTTATGCTTATATTCTCCGCGATGTTTCTTATGGTAACGGCTTGAACGCCTTCCTGATTCATTATTTTCTTCACCGCTTCCACGATCTCGCCCTTTCTGATCTCAGTGGGCTTGCGCTCCATCTTTTGCCTCCTATATAAGTAAACACTTGTTTACATTATACTCCTTTCTTCACTGGTTTGTCAACTTCCTCCAGCTTCCTAAACAAAGCTTGTACAAATAAGCGATGAGTATTATAATAATAACCAAAACGATATTGAGTCGAGACTATGGATAAAAAAGCAATGCGCAAGATCAATGGATCAAGAGAGGCCTATTGGATGGAGCATAGATGGAATGACGGGTCACAGATTACACAGCGTGAAGCTCACGTAATAGCCTCTATGGAAGAAAGGCTCGATCCACAGCTTATAACGGGCAACGGGCTTACCGACTATGATAAGCGGCGGCTTGGCAGGATGACTAATCAAGACCGAGAAAGCATAATAACAGAGTATGTAAAAGAAAGGAAATGGCATCACTCGATCCTTCAAAAAGCTATTGAAGAGTTTCCTGAGCATATAAAAATCAAAGATTTACAGCAGGTAAAAGATTATGAATACCAAGTATGGCTGGAAGCAAGCCTGCTCCAGTGCCATATGATATATAAGGGCGCGTTTAATGATGTTATCATAGTAAAAAGAAATAATGTGCCGGGCCTCTCTAAAAAACAGGTCAAGCTGCACGTCCGCGAATTTTCAGAGCTTACGGATGATGAGCGCGATAAATTGTCTACAGCGCTGCAAGGCTGGGCAGGGTCCCAGAAGCTGCGCAATGTTATACACATTGATTATCTCGATATGCTCATTAAGGGCCTTAAAGAAAATAACATAGAGAGCGGGGCCAAGTTTACAGGCCGGGATATTAGCCGCATATATTTCGCGATAAGTACGCCGGAGGATAACGGCACTCGAGACATCGATGTGGAGGCCTTCGTTGTCATATCTGAACAAGGTGATGATAAATCGGTAGCAACCTGCTGGGAGATCCGTCCGGCGAATAGAACCAAAAAGATCCTTATCTCGGAAGAAGAAAAAAATGTGACGACCCAAGACGTCAGATTTATCGGCGTGGGGCGCCAGATCTTGATCGGGGTCCTGCTGCGTGAATTGAGGCTTGGCTTCGCCTACGACAGCGAGAGCGACCTATATCATATAAGCGCGCAATTGGAAAAAGAGGGCCTGAAAAAGAGTAAGAGCTATAACTTCAGGGAAATTATAGGGGCCATACATGAGAGAAGCATATTGACCTATAAGCTCTTAGAGGACGACGCGGCCGCTAAGGTCGAAGGCGCCGACGATATCTTAAAAGAACTTGCCGTAGAGATCCTCGGCTTGGCGATCATATGGACCAGAGACTATATAAAGCCCGGTTTTCGCGTAGCCTGCACGCGGATCGAAAGCGGACGGTTCTCCGACAACACCTATAGAATCGCGAAGATAACGGAAGATATGTCCAGGCTTGGCAAGCACAAAGCCGATCATTTGATCTTTCTAGAGCAGACAACGGATCCGGGTGATGATCCGGATCGTGATCTTTGTAATAGAAGAGAGACTTTACAGGTAGTGGCGGATAGGACCGGGGTAGTGATCTCTTGCTATACATATAAAGACCCGAAAGATCGTACCGTGAATTATGATATCGTAATACCCGCAAAACATGCTTATGATAAAGCGTCTTTTGCCAAAACAAGATTTAGTTTTGGGCACAAGAAAGGTGTGTGCGTAATCTCCTTAGATAGAGTGGAGCACCAGCTACCCGACAAGGGGGCGATCCTGATGATCGATCCTACCGCCCATCCTACAAAACAGGCCTAGCCGTCGCGTAAAATCAGCTGTTCTTCAGATACTTCAGTATCCAGCGTGTCGCTATAGGAAATATCTTCTCTTCGTATCCCACAAATCCGTGGTCAGCGCCCTTGATAGATAATAGCCGCCCCTTCTTGTAATGCCGCCCATAATACCGGGATACGCTATAGGGGACGCTTGTATCCTCTGTACCGTGAACGATCAAGGTGGGTATAGAAAGTTTTAATAGTGACTTTCCCGGATCATATCTATGGAATTCCTCAATAAGTCTCTCCCCCACTTCGAAGCTATCGATAGCAAGCTTGCCGGTCAGCTTGGCCTTAGCCAGGGCTTGAGGCGTAAACCATTTCTCTGCCCATTGGGTCTTTGGATCCAAAAAAGTCTTTTTATAATCCAGCACAGGGTAGATAAGGACCATGCTTGAAACTTTATTCGGGTATTTTTTTGCGTAAAGGACGGCCGATCCCCCGCCAAAACTGGTCCCTATGATAGCAAAATTCCCATGCCCTTGTGTCTTTAGAAAGCTGGCGGCCGCTTCAATATCTCCGATCTCTCCTTTTATGGTCATCTCGCAGAGCTTCCCTGAACTTTCTCCGTGGCCCCTAAAGTCGAAACGGAGGCTGGCCAGCCCATTCTCCGCAAAAAGCTCTGCCAGCTTAATATAAAAACCGCATTCGTTCTTCTCGGCGGTTATGCCATGCGTCATTATAGCCGCCCCTTTCGGCCTCTTGTCCGGAACGGTCAATATCCCGCAGAGTGAAATACCATCACCAGATTTAAAACGGACCTGTCTTTGCTTCACGATCAGACCTCTTGTTGTTACGTCGCTCTTCGCGCTCCTTCGTTAAATGAAATATCGACGCCTACAAGTAATAGTTATCGCGTCGATATAAGTTCGACCCTAGACTTACGTCGCGCTTCGCGCTCCGTAAATCTAGGTCTCTCTAATGGTGGAGGTGCCGAGATTGTCGTCGTTTCGTGCTCAAAAAGCCCTTTTCACCACACTTCTCACCACATATCCTACCACATTTCTCATCCCATGTCATTCCGGTTTTTGCTATCGCATACCCAGGCAAAATACCGGAATCTAAACCCGAAAGGAGCCACCATGTACCCCATCACCATCCGCAACCTCGCATACCCCCGCCCCCCCCGCG
>JBDRDE010000246.1:0-10214 GCA_043821065.1 Candidatus Omnitrophota bacterium | reverse complement strand
CAGAGATTTCCTGTAGTCGCGAAGCGCCTTTAAAGAGAGGATCTTGGCCTGGAGAAGATCTTCCTGGAATCTCACTATCCTGTCGCTGTCAGACCGGCCTATGTTGAACTGCTTCTGTTCTTCTTCGAGCTTTCTTTTTTGGAGGTCCTCTATCTTTATCCTCTGTTCCGCCGCCTCCCTATCGAGATTCGCCTTGCGCACACCGTCATCGATCTCGGTCACTATGGTCTTCTCGGTCTTCTTTAAACTGACAAGCGCCTTCGCCTTCTCATTTTTGGCCGCGTCGTATTCGCCCTTTCCGAAATTATCTTCCAGCGGAAGAGTAAATGTAGCCGTAGCTTTATAAACAGGGTTCTCGTCCGTGAAGGCCTTGGCCGCGGCATTCTTGTATACTGGACCCAGACCATTGAGCTTCATAGAAGCCTCAAAATCTAGCTCCGGCCAGCGGGCGTTCCTCTTCAGGTTAAAATCGAGGTGCTTCTGCTTTACGCTCTCTTTAGCGCGCTTGTAATCCCTCCTGTTATCGAATGCATCTCTAAGGCTTTGATGAAGATCGGCTCTTCTTACGGCAAAGACGACTTCGTCTATTGGGACGATATCGCCGCCTTTATCAGGATGATTTATAAGGAGTTTGAGCTTGTTGACGGCGGTCTCCAGGGTATTCTCTTCTACCGCGAGCTCCACCTTTCTCGATTCCATATTGGCCTCGGCACCCAGGAGATCGGCGGGTTCGGATGTGCCCAGGTCTCTCTGCCTCTTGTTTATCTCGTAAAACTCTACCGCTCTCTGGTACATCTCCTCGCCGGTCTCTACAAGCTTTACGGCTATCGCAACGTCCCAATACGCCTTCTCCACATCCGCGAGGTTCTTCTCTATCTTATCGAGTGCCTCCAGATTAAAATTATAGACGTCGATCTTCGTGATCCTGACCGCCCCCCAGTCGTTCATCCCGAAGAAGTTCTTCAGCAATGGCTGGGTGAACTTCATCTCCAGGGATGATTCGTAGTATGGGTTTATCGAAGTAAAGGCCGAGTCGGTGCTCACTCTCTGGTTCGCGTAATCTATTGATATATCCGTACCGGTCAAGAGCTTCTTCGTAAACGACGCTCCGGCCGATCCGGTATGGGCCGACTGCCCCAGTATTATAGTGGGCTTCTTGCTCTTATCGTATTCGTAGCTTCCGTCTATCGTCAGGAGCGCGTCGTATATGGACCTCGCCTTGTCTATGTCTGTGTCCTTTATATATCTGTCGTAGAGATTCAGCTGCACATCAAAATTGTTGACCACGGCAAGGGATAGCGCCTCATGAAGAGAGAGATAGAGTGCGTCATCCGGCGCCTCCGCGCCGAAGAGCGGAGCCGAACATAATATAATACCTATAATAGTGAGTATAGAAGCGCGTCTCATCTATTTCAGTTGTGCTCCTCTTTTATGATGTTATAGATCTTCTTCATCGTACCTAGAAAACCCTCCCTCTCTGTAGGCTTCAGCTTACTGAATACGTCCATGACGAATTTCTGGCGCTGGGCCTGGATATCATCCGCTACCTTTCTCCCCTTCTGTGTTGCCTCTATATTAATAATGCGCCTGTCCTTCACACTGGGGGCCCTCTTAAGGAGGCCCGCCCGCACCATCCTGTCTACCATGCCGGTAGCGGCGCTCGTAGTGGCGTGCATGGCCTTGGCGATCTCGCTCATCGTGCAGCTCCCACTCGCCTTCAGCATACCTAGGATAACTATATGCGAAATAGTGACGTCCCTCATAGAGGTGATAGAGAATTTACGGTGCGCCTCTCCAAGATACTTAGGCATAAATTCCACCATCTCACGCACAAATTCCTGCAAGGATCTATCCATTTTGTACACCTCGTATTTCGTGGTGTTGATAATTAAGTATGTTAACTATTTATATAATCAATTATACATTACATGTACTAATAAGTCAAGGGGCAAAAAATAAGTAGGCCAGGTTTAAACCTGGCCTACTCTGTCATTCTGAGTCCACCAAAGGCGGACGAAGAATCTTGGCTTCCTAGATCCTTCGGGCACTTCGTGTCCTCAGGATAAATTCGCGCTTATGTCATGTGCTCATTTACTTTACGCCTGGTGTGCCCGGGCTCGTTCCGGTAGTCGTCTTAATGATCTCCCTGGTAGGTATTTCAGGGCTCTTCTTTGTGTAATCAGCTGCCTGCAAAGCGTCCCAAGGCCACTCCTGGTCAAATGCCAGGCCCATCTGGTCCTTCGGTCCGGGCAAGCATGTGGTCAACATCTCAGAGACACCGTGCCACGCGCGGCTTAAAGTATACCATACGCCCTTCGCCAACCCCAAGAATGGGTCTTCATTCTGTATGCCTCTGGTCAACTGACCGGGCAGTTCACCGATGCATAGCAAAGCGTTCCCTGTTCCTCTCATAAATTTCTTCTTCATAGGAACGAGCGACGCCTCGGCAAAGCTTGGATCCCAAGGATTGTAAGCCTCTCCCTCTTCCCACGCGTACTTCGCGTCAAGCGGTAGACCTACCCCTTCGTTATCCGTTGGGTTCGCCGCCCAGAATCCTCCAAGATCGGTCAGGCCTGAAATACCTCTTCCGAGAGTGTGTTTCACGCCGTCGCATATGCCCATTAAGCCGCCGAGCAGCTTGTTATCACCATCGCCATTGACGCCGTTCTTGAAGCCTTTGTAGATCTGCGCCGGAAATTCCCATAGAGCGGATAGAGTGTTCACTACCCCTCTTTCGGCCTTCTTCGCCATGCCATCCAGCAGATTATCCGCGGCGGCATAGACGGTTGTCGCAAAAGATAAAAACACCACTAATAAAAAAAGTACTGACAACCTCCTCATTAAATCCCCCTTTCGTTTTCTATTTTGATCTATTATAAATTTTATATATAGTATAGTTTATACTATATACTTAAATATGGCAAGTTGTTTGAGAAAATTTAAAAAAAACTTGACGCCTCATTTTTGGTCGAGTATAATACCTACTAAACTCATAGGATTAATAGGTTGAATTTGTCATGTAGCGCTTGAGCTAAAATGGACACTTATCATGATGAGGTTATCGACTAAGGGTAGATACGCAGCGAGGTTTATGCTGGAGCTTGCCTTGCATTACGCTAATGGTAATATGCTATTGAAGGATATCGCCAGGAGGCAGGGCATCTCGGAAGGCTACTTGGAGCACATAGTCCCCCCTCTTAGGGCCGCAGGGCTGGTCAATTCCGTCCGCGGGGCAGGCGGCGGTTACGCGTTGGCGCGGCCACCTGCAGAGATAGATCTAAAAGAGATAGTCCTTCTTATGGAAGGGTCGCTTTCGCCAGCAGAGTGCATCGATAACTCCGGGGCCTGCAAGAGAAGCCCCTACTGTGTTACGCAGGATGTCTGGAGAGAGCTCGGAGAGAAGATATCAGAAACGCTTGAGTCTATAACGCTCAAGGACCTTGCCCAAAAGCATATAGAGAAAGAAGAGAAGCACTTAATATATCATATATAGTACTCCGACTCGTAAGACACAGGGTACTCGTCGGAGTTAATTTCCTCCGCGCCATTTAGGCGCGGAGTCATTAAGGAGTAACATATGGAAAGAATAGCCAAAGATATAACGGAGTTAATAGGAAATACCCCCTTGATCCGTCTAAATAAGGTAACGCAGGGGCTCCAGGCAGAGATAGTCGGCAAGCTAGAGTCATCCAATCCGCTTTCCAGCGTAAAAGACAGGATAGGCAAGGCCATGATCGAAGACGCGGAGAAGAAGGGGCTCCTTAAAAAGGGTGATGTCGTCATCGAGCCCACAAGCGGCAATACCGGCATAGCGCTGGCATTTGTCTGCGCGGCAAAAGGCTATAGATTGATATTGACCATGCCCGATACCATGTCTATAGAGAGGAGGAAGCTCCTCTCCGCTCTAGGCGCGGAGGTCGTATTGACTCCGGGCAGCGAAGGAATGCCCGGTGCCATAAAGAGAGCTGAGGAGCTCGCCAAAGAGACGCGGAACTCCTTCGTGCCCCAACAATTTAATAATCCGGCAAATCCCAAGATCCACAGTGAGACTACTGCGGAGGAATTATGGAGAGATACCGACGGTCGCATAGACATACTCGTAAGCGGAGTAGGCACCGGCGGGACGCTCACAGGGATCGCCGAAGTGATCAAAAAGAGGAAGCCCGGCTTCAAGTCTATAGCGGTCGAGCCTGTTGACTCTCCGGTATTGTCCGGAGGAAAGCCCGGCCCCCACAAGATCCAGGGCATAGGCGCGGGATTTGTGCCGAAGGTCTTAAAGATCGATCTGATAGATGAGATCATACTGGTAAAGAGTGAAGACGCGGGCCTCATAGCGAGGAGACTGGCGAAAGAAGAAGGTATCCTTGTAGGTATATCGGCCGGCGCAGCGGTCTGGGCCGCGATAGAGGTCGCTAAAAGGCCTGAGAATAAAGGCAAGCTCATTGTGCCCATATTATGTGATACGGGTGAACGCTATCTAAGTACATGGCTTTTTGAAGGCAGGTGATGACACATGATATGTATCATGCGCCGGCCCTCAAAAGGGCTCGAGGACAATAAAAAAAACCATGGGTGTCATTCCGGTTGCGAACCCGGGTTTTACATCTTGGGTGAGCATACCGGAATCTAGGATTAACTAACCTATTACAGCTTTTACGGAGGCCAAAATGTCGAAGACGATCGCTGAAATTAATGAAAAGATAAAGAAAGGTACTGTAGTAGTAGCAACCGCTGAAGAGATCATAGATATAGTCGAGAAGAAAGGGCTCGCGAAGGCCGCGCAGGAGGTCGATGTCGTCACCACAGGGACTTTCGGCCCGATGTGTTCCTCGGGAGCCTACATAAATGTCGGACACTGCAAACCCAAGATGAAGATCGGAGGCGGAGAGGCCTATTTGAATGACGTCCCTGTCTACGCGGGTTTCGCGGCCGTTGACCTTTACATAGGAGCGACGATGGCATCTAAAGATGATCCGCAAAACAAGGTCTTCCCCGGAGAATTCAGGTATGGCGGCGCGCACGTCATAAACGACCTGGTAGCGGGTAAGGACGTGAGGCTTACGGCTACATCCTACGGGACCGACTGTTACCCGCGAAAGAGCATCGATACATTCATAAATATAAAAGACTTGAATGAAGCGGTCCTCTTCAAACAGAGAAACTCCTACCAGAATTACAACGTGGCGGTCAATCTGTCAAAAAAGATCATATATACCTACATGGGTTCGCTCAAGCCCACCTGCGGCAACGCCAATTACTGCTCCGCGGGCCAGCTCTCCCCCCTATTGAATGACCCGTATTACAAGACGATAGGGATAGGTACGAGGATCTTTCTTGGGGGCGGCACAGGTTATGTAGCCTGGCACGGGACCCAGCATAACCCTTCGGTAAAGAGGAAAGAAAATGGCGTCCCTCAGGCGCCGGCAGGAACGGTGGCCGTAATAGGCGACTTGAAACAGATGTCACCCAAATGGCTCGTAGGCTCGTCATTCCAAGGGTATGGCGTGACACTCACTGTAGGTATCGGAGTACCCATACCTATACTCAATGAAGAGATCTGCCGTTATACGGCGGTCAAAGATGAGGATCTCTGGGCGCAGATAGTCGACTATAGCGATGCGTACCCTCAGGGAAAGCCGGGGAGCCTCGGTGAGGTGAACTACAAGCAGCTAAAGACCGGCAAGATCACTTACAATGGTAAAGAGATACCGACTGCCAGTCTTTCCAGCTATCCTAAAGCCAAAGAGATAGCCAACACGTTGAAGGACTGGATAGCGAAGGGTGACTTCTTCCTGGGTGAGCCGGTAGCGAAACTACCCGGAGCGGAAGATGGTTACGCGTTCAAGCCGATGAAGGAGAGGCCCATTACCGTAGCGGTTTAGAGTTAAAAAAACGTCATTGCGAGGAGACCTTGTTAGCGTATCGGTCGACGAAGCAATCTCGAATGTAATAAAAAAGTAGGCCAGGTTTAAACCTGGCCTACTTTTTATCTGTGATGATCCGGCTTACGCTGTAACTGCCTGAGAGAGCACCATGTTCATCGCTACCTCGGCCGCCTTCTTTCCTGATACGAGCATGCTGCCGAATGTGGGGCCCATTCTCGGAAGACCATATACACCGGATACAGACATCCCCGTTACTATAAGCCCGGGAAATACTTCGCCCGTCTTCTCGCAGACCGCGTCTTCTGACTTTACCACATCCATAACGCCGCATCCTTTTACCGTCATCAGCCCCCTCTTCTGGAGAGCTTCACAAACGTGAGCATCGTGGCCGGTAGCGTCTATAACCACTTTCGACTCTAGGCAGACGGGGTCGACACACGTGATCGCCCTGGGAAGCGCGCCTATAGGGGTCCAGTTGATAACGACGCCCTCTACCCTGCCGTTCCTTAAGACCACGTCGTCTACCTTGGTCATGTTCACTACCTTTGCCCCCGCGTCACACGCTGCCGCTATGAGCTTGGAGCACGCGTGCGGCCCATCCGCTACGAACAGCCCTTCGTCTACTTCTTTATAGGGTATGTTCAGCTCATCGAGAATCTTCTCTGAAGGGCTCCTAAAGGTAACCTTGTTCATAAGATACCCACCTATCCAAAAACCGCCTCCTAGATAGTTGTTTGACTCAAGAATAAGGACCTTTATATTATTTTTGGCCAACTCCCTCGCGCATGTAAGCCCGCTCGGTCCAGCCCCGACTATTACAACATCACTCTTTATATAATCTATAAAATCTTTGGTGAACTCCTCTACGATCGCCTTCGTTATCTTCGCTTCCGGTACATCTTTAAAATACCCCACAACAACCTCCTTGGTTAGCGGTTTGCGGTGTGCGGTGTGCGCACCCATTAAACTATCCATTAAAAAAAATTGGACCCGGGAAAGGGTCCATTTTTCACGCCTCCTCTTCCCTTCGCTGGCATTATCCAGTGCAGGTTCATCGGGTCTCCCGCATCTCGCGAGACTCTCAGCCTACACTCGGCTCCCCGTTTGTCATAAGCATTATATCACCTACCCTGAACGTGTCAAGAATTAAGAATGGGCCTTGACATAACAAAGAAGTCCGACTACAATTGTAACAAATGTAACAGGAGGGCTGTTGGGTGTGAATATTCGAGAAATGGCAAAGATAGCGGGGGTCTCCGTGGCCACCATCTCGCGCGCCACCAATCCGGAAACACGCCATCTGGTATCGCCCGAGACGCTCGAGCATATAGACGCTCTGATAAAAAGGCACGGATACACCCCCAACATGATCGCCAGAAACCTGAGCGTACAACGCACAAAGATGATAGGCGTGATCTTGCCGTATGACCACAATCTCTTCTTCAGCTCATACCATACGCAAATACTCGCCGGTATTGCCAATTTCTTTCTGAAATCAGACTACCAGTTCAAATTGATCCTTCTGCACGAAAAGGAGGAGATGTGGGACAACTTCAGCTTCAAGATCGGCGAAGGTGTCGATGGGTTGATACTCAATCATTGGTTCAGATTCTTTACAAGCAGGATGCTCTCGGAGATTATCGATTTACCTTGTGTGCTTATCAATGATTATGATAAATCTGTAAATGCCTCTTTTGTATGTGAAGACGGGTCAATGGGTGGAGAGCTCGCGGCTAAACATCTTTACGATATGGGCCACCGCAACGTAGCCGTAATAACCGGTGGTTCACACTCCAGGGATGGGAACAATAGGATCAAAGGATTTACAAGCTGCTGGCAAAGGCTTACTGGTTCGGATAAAACCATTCCTCAAAGAGAAGGGCACTTTGATAATAAGGAAAAGACGGCTAAGTGTTTGGACTCGATCGTAGAAGAAATCCCTCAAACTACAGGCCTCTTCTGTTGTAATGACAATATGGCCTTCTGGGCTATTGAGAGACTGAGAGAACAGGGCCTCTCATGCCCCCGCGATATCTCAATAATAGGCTACGACGATGACTGGCGATCGGCAATGTACACTCCATCGCTTACTACCGTACGCGTACCTGTCTATGATATCGCGCAAAAAGCGGCCCATAAAATATTGGAGTCCCTGAAGAGCGATAACCCATCTAAACAACTTCACCCTGGCGTCGAATGGATCCCCGTTGAGCTTGTTCAAAGGGGCTCTGTCTTACCTGTTAAATAAAAAATAGTTAGAAAATACACTTGAAACCGGTTATATTATAGTGTATACTTATTATTGAGGATTATAAAGTAACCCTATATACTGCTCATTCAACATAACCACTTATAGATTCGATAGGGACCGCCTGTGAAGAGCATTTTTTTTGCGCTTGAATGTAATCGGTTACATTGATAACAAACGGGGATGGTCATGGTAAAACTGTTTTTCAATAGGGCTATATGGGTTTATAAACCAGCCTTTTATTTTCTTATTCTTACACTCCTATTAAGTAGCGTTGACATAAGCCTTGCTGCCGATCTTAGCACCCTTAGAGCCATAAATCCTGCGGAGACCAGCACCGCCCAATTTATTGAGACACGCCTCCTCTCCCCTGCCCCATCACTTCTTGAGATAGAGATCACCAACTTCTGTAACCTGGGATGCAGCATATGCAGAAGAGGCAATCCTGACTATCAAAAAGAACCCCCCAAACACATGACCTTAGATGAATTCAAAAGGATAATAGATTCTTATGACTATCCACTTCCAAGAATACAGTTCTGCGGTACCTCTGAGCCTACGGCCAACCCCGATCTGCCGGAGATGATCCGATATGTCGTTGCAAATAAAAACCCGCACACCGTTGAAATTATCACAAACGGTACCATGCTTACACCAAAATTGGGTAAAACACTTATACAGGCAGGTATTACAGCAATGCGCGTAAGCGTAGATGGGCCCGATGAAGAGACATATCAAGCTATCAGGCGCCAGCCGCTTGCGCATGTTGCTGAAAACATCAGAGGCTTCAGAGCCGAATGCCGGAAATCTGGAAGAGACATCTCTATATGGATCAACTGTACTATTACTAAGGATAATATAGATAAGATCTCCGATATGCCCTCTTTTGCCCATGCGGTTGGAGCGGATATCCTGGAGCTGAGACTCTTCGAAACCAACTTGGAGCATCTGGAAGCGCTCGCGGTTTATGATAGAGCGACGTTGGATGACTTGAGACAAAAGGTGCTACAGGCTGCGGATGATGCAAAAATAAGGCTCGTTTTGTGGGATATCGAAGATAGGGTCGATGACCCATGTTTATTGACTAGTGAAGCGCATATTAACTGGCAAGGATATCTTACGCCATGTTACCACCTCCCACATAGCAGGATAGGAGCAAAACTCGGGCGAAAACCCTTCTCTCAACACTGGCGCGGCGATAAAGCCATATCGATACTGCAGAGCGCGAAGGATGGCACGCCATTACCTATATGTAACTGTTTATATGCGATAGAAGCCCGCGAGAGATCGAGCGCGCAATTATTCCAACAGGCTGTCAGTTTTCATAATGAATATCGAGCGGCCCATCCGGCATCTTCCAACTCTGTCGCCCAACAGATGACTATAGAATACCTCAAAGAGAATAAAGAGATATTTGAGGCCGTGATTCATGTATTGACACCAGAGAATGTCTATCTTTTTGACGGAACAGCCGACCTGATCTATGTACTCACGCAAATATGGAAAAACGCGCCTCAAGTCGTCATGCGGACCATCCCGGCGCAGGGCACAGATATCTACTGCTCCGTGGATGAAACTCAAAATGGTATCCTGGCCTACGACCATGACCAGAGGAGGCTCTACCGGCACGGTCCTGATGGTAAAGAGCTCGTAGAGTGGTATCCCGGCATAGAGATAGATGAGCATATAAAAGGGCTTAAAAGAGAGATAGCGGGCAGAGAGACCCTGACAATAACAGACCACAATCTCTATTTCAATGATTTCTGCCTTATTTTTTCTGGAGGGCGCATCTACCATAAGGCGGGTGAGTTTGATCATGCCGGCCTGCCGATAAATAATAGGACTTATACTTGTATGGTCGCGTGGAAGGAGGCTGTCAGCGGTAGGCGCTTCACAATAGAGCGCCTCACGTTTGAAAAAAGCGCAGATGACACGCAGACTGATAGAGTTTATCGCCTAACTGACGACAGCCAAAAAGAGGATATTACCTCTATGGTCGAAAACGCGTTTTATGGGCAGCAGATCATAAAAAATAATGACGGGGCGAACGTAGCGGATATCGCGGATGAGTTTGATGATAT
>JBDRDE010000245.1:0-11187 GCA_043821065.1 Candidatus Omnitrophota bacterium | reverse complement strand
GTATTATAATGGTTTAGGCACAGCCTATATGAGTATTGGCAAAGAAGCGGAAGCTGTAGAAGCCTGGGAAAGGGCATTAGAATTAGATCCTAATTTTAATGCCGCGAAAAATAATCTCTCGAGATATAGATAGATTGAATGATTTTGACAGAAATGCTAGCGCTGCTGTGTCCAGATAAAGTAGTACGGCGAGCCTTTGGCGTGTTTAATTTTTTTTCCTTGAAGAATACACTGTAGCGCGGACAGAGGCTTAGCTTTAAATATGTCTTTGACAGCGAGGTTGTTTTCCCTTAGCAGCTCTGTGAAATCTTCAGGTTTGGTCGCCCGGCCGTTCTCCTGCAGAAGGATAGAGCCGCCCGGTTTTAGGTGTTTGTGTATATTCCTGTAAAACCTCTTATGTATCTCTAAGCCGAGGTCGAACTTCTTTATGTCTTTGGTATCCGCCATGCCTTCTTCGCGTTTCGCGTCATCCGGCGTGACCCAGTGGGGCGGATTGCTTACGACAAGGTCCCATTTTTCATCCTGTGGGATAGAATCGAGACAGTCGGATAGATATACCGAAACCTTGTCCTGTAAGCCATTCTTCTTAACAGTCTCTTCGCATACCTTGCAGGCTTCCGGATTTATATCGGCGAGTGTCAATCTATCGCAGAGGCCATTGGCCAATAGAGAGAAACCTATAAATCCGGGGCCGGCGCAGAACTCAAAGAGATGGCCCACCCTTCCCAGCTTCTCCTTGACCACCTGGACGAACTCTTGCCCGAAGCCCATGCCCCCACCATCTAGATCGGGGAGGTAGCTTACCTCTATATTTTTATATTTTGTGCTCGCGTAATCCATGGTTTCTAAATAATATCACAATGATATAGGTAAGTCAATTCGAAAGGGGGACAGTTCTGATATCAAAAAAAATAACGTTTTGTGCTTGCTTTTAAAAACGTCCCCCATTATGATGGTTGCATGGTAATTCTAGGAATAGGCACTCCATTTTCCCACGATCCATCGGCAGCACTACTCATAGACGGCAAGATAGCCGCGCTCTGCGACGAGGAGAGGCTGATAAGGCAGAAGCACGCCATGGAGAAGCGGCCGGTAAACGCCATAAAATTCTGCCTGGCAAAGGCCGGCATAAAGCCGCAAGATGTAGAGGTGGTAGCGTATCCATGGTCTTTCGAGGCCTACCAGGCCAAGAAGTGGCAGTTTGTCAAGCGCTGCTGGAAGACGAGGCCGGCCCACGCGTACAAATTTATCCTGCGCGCAGGCAGATTCCGGAAAGGCAAGATCGACAAGCTCAACAGGACGCTCGTCGAGTCCGGTATAGACCCGTCAAAGGTAAAGATACAGTTTGTTGAGCACCATATAGCCCACGCCTCTAGCGCGTATCATCTCTCAGGCTTCAAAGACGCTGCGATCATGTCCATAGATGGCGCGGGAGAGTTTACCTCCACATTGTTCGCCTATGGCAAAGACGGGGTTATTCGCAAGATCAAAGAGATCATATATCCGGATTCACTCGGGATGTTCTACGCCACGATGACCGAGTACTTGGGCTTCGCGGCAAACGACGGCGAGTATAAGGTAATGGGCATGGCCCCGTATGGGGACCCTGATAAAGTAGATTTCTCACATTTTGTCAAATACGACAAGCACTCTTTTACCATAGACGACCATTACGTATGCGCCAGATTGTCGCATAGGGTGCGCCCCGATAGGATGTATTCGACAAAATTCGTAGAGAATTGGGGGCCGGCGAGATCCGGCGACGGCCTATCCGAACCGTATATCAACATTGCGGCAAAGACGCAGAAGACCCTGGAAGACATAGTGGTGACACTCATGGAATCACACCTCGGCAATGTCCTGGGAAGGAATGGCGGCAGATTGTGCTTAGCGGGAGGATGTGCCCTGAATGTTAAGCTCAACAAGAAACTTATAGAGCACCCGATGGTGAAGGAGCTATTTGTCCAGCCCGCCTCCAATGACTCAGGCACCTCGCTTGGCGCCGCTACGTACGCCGCACATTCTTTGGGCGAGACTATTGAGCCTATGAAGCACGTATATTATGGTCCTTCCTACACGAATGGCCAGATCAGAGAGGCATTGGAGAGATTTAAGATAAAACATGAAGAGTGCGCGGATATCGCCGACAGGGTAAGCGGGATCCTGGCAGATGGCAATATTGTAGCGTGGTTCCAGGGGGCGATGGAGTTCGGCCCGCGCGCTTTAGGCAACCGCTCTATACTTGGCAACCCCACGGTGAAGGGCACGGCGGACGAGATAAACGAGAGGATAAAATTCAGGGAGAATTGGAGGCCGTTCTGCCCCTCGATCCTGCAGGAATTCGCGGGCGATATCATAGATACACGCCACCCTTCGCCCTACATGACGTTCTCCTTTACAGTGAGAGACAAATGGATACCCAGGATACCGGAAGTCGTCCATATAGATAAGTCGGCCCGGCCGCAATTTGTCGATAAAGATACGAATCCGCTCTTCTATGATCTTATAAAGGCCTTCCATAATAAGACAGGTGTCCCTGTAGTTATAAATACCTCTCTAAATAGAAGGGGCGAGCCCATAGTCTGCAGCCCGGAAGACGCTATCCATATGTTCTATAATTGCGGCCTGGAATATATGGCAATAGGCGACTTTCTTATCAAAAAGTAGCGTAACTTCTTATAAAACAAGGAAATATAGACGTTAGTTAGTTCTTAAAATAGTTAGATATTTTGCTTGACCATAATAGTATAATAAGGTATACTTATAATGATCCGCGAAAGCCCATTTTTTTTCATTATAAAGTTAGTGGATTTAATAAGTATTTAGTTGTAAGCGTAGTTCTGGATAAAAGCATAAAAGGAAGAATGATATGCGAAATTGGGGATCTAGGACAGATAGCATATATAGCCAGGCCACTTGCTATGAGAGTAGCAAGAGGAGGGTTTTGCCGATAATCATTGTATTATCGGCTTTTTTGTTAAATAGCGTTCTACCTATCGACCTGGCCTGGGCTAAAATAACAGATACCATGCCATCCCCAATTGGTAAGGAAGAGTCTGTTCTTCCGGGCCAGGTCTCTCTATTGGCTCCAGGCCAGATAAAGATACCGCCAGTATATGGCATGATAAAAGAGGTCTTCCAGCAGGATGTCGAATCCAAAGGGCTCGTAGTCCATGTCCAGGACCTTCACACCCATTACCAGGCCCACAAGAATATAGCCGGTATCGTGCAGCATATTGTTACTAACTATGGCATCAATACTATACTATGCGAGGCAAAAGCCACGGATAGAGGCTTCGCCTACCTAAGGCCATGGGTAGAGAAGGAGGCCAGAGAGATTGTGGCGGAAGAGAATTTGAAGGCCGGGATATTTACAGGATGGGAGGCTCTCGACCTCGCTTCCGATCTGGAGCTGGTCCTGCAGGGAGTAGAAGATAAAGAGCTCTACATGAAGGATATGGACAGCTTCCTTAAGGCAGAGGCCTTCAGAAAAGACGCCTTACAATTCACCGATATCCTCAGCAATATATGCGGCAACCTAAAGACCCATCTCTACTCCAATCCTCAGAAGGCCTTCGATGAGAAGATGGCGCGTTACAGGGACGAACAGATACCCATAGCTGAATATGCCGGTTATTTAACGGTGCTGGCCGATAAACGCGGGATCGCGCATGACGATCTTGTGAATATAGGACTCGTTTTGGAAAACTTGGATCTGGAGAAGATGATAGACTTCAAAAATGCCGAGCGCCAAAGGGAAGAGATAGTCTCTATGTTGTCGGAGAGGCTTTCAGAGGACCAGATGAAGGGGCTTCTCGAGGTAAGCATGAAATTCAAGGCCAACAGGATATCCCAGCACGAGTTCTACGGGCACCTGAAAAACTACATCAGAACAGCCGGCATAGATATAAAGAGTTACGGCGATCTTGATCTCTATATAAAGTACATAGCGTCCTACCACAACCTTGACGCGTCCATGCTGTTTGAGGAGATAAACCATTTGGAGAATGGCCTGGCAGATACGCTCTTTAAAAGGGATGACCAGAAGAAGCTCTTCGCGATATCTAAGAATATGGCTATCTTGAAGGGTCTTATAAGCTTCAAGCTCATACCGGATGAATTTGACTATTATAACAAGACAAAGTCCGACTTTGACTTAAAAGACTGGCTGGCATTCCTGCGCCTGAACGCGGAGCACTTCAAGCTGGCCACGATGGTCCCGGACGACGCGTCAATAATAGAGGAGAACATAGGCACCCTGGAGAGCTTCTACGAAATAGCCCACAAAAGAGACGAGGCCTTTGCGAAGAATATAGAGACGCAATTCGAGCGCCGCGGCATTAAGGCAGCGATGCTGATGACTGGAGGGTTTCACACCCCCGGCGTCACCAGGCGGCTTAAGGAGGCGGGTTATTCATATGTGGTGATATCGCCGCGCATAGAGGAAGAGCTTGACGACGAGAGGTATTACGACATTTTAAAGGAATCATTCAATATGCTTAAAGAGACTTCGGCCATAGGGTCGTGGGCTTCTGCTGAACTGGAGTCCAGGAGGGTAGCGCTGTTTAATGAGCTCATAGCCCGCAAATCTGTGCGTTTTGCCGAGACCCCGACAGAGGTACGGATGCTCGATGTGATGAACAGGAACGGCGCGTTATTGATAGATCCGGCAACAGGCGCGAGAGCCGCGATCTTGAGGCCCGCTTTGGCCCAACAGCCGGAGTTATTGGATAGGATACTTTTTGGGGTCGTACCTCAAGTCTCGCTTGCTATATTGAATGACCTGAAACGGCAGGGAGGTTCTCGGGCGCAATTTCCGACAAGACCTGAAGATAGACGGATGGGTTCCACAGGTAATGATTTTACCACAGAGGTCTATGGGCGCGTAGAAGGTGTTGTTGAAGTTTATGCCCTAGATGCTAATGGTGACGTCATACCCGGATCAGGCCGCATACTGGCGCCTGAGGAAGGCGCCCTCGTATCTACCGGAGATACAGAGCCTGAGTGGCTACCGCGCGCCCCGGAAGCGAGCCTTGATGTACAGGAGACGATATTGAAAGATCCCGTGCGCACAGTGCTGGATGCGAGCAAGGTGGCGCGCATCATAGCCGACCGAGATAGAGACGACGTGAATGCTTTCATAGAAGAGAGAGGGTATAACGCCGGGATCCTCATAAATGCCGATCTCTTAGTGGGCACATCTGATCCGGCCAAGGCAGAGGCCTTTATAGCCGGGCACAGAGAAGAACTCAGAGGCGATCTCTTGAGTCTGGCTTCGAGTATGCTCGAAGCGAGAAAGTCTGCCCCGGATCTTATATTTTACGATTTTGAAGGGACTGATGGGATAGTGGCTTTGATAAAAGGTATATGGGAAGGCCTGGCGACAGTATCGGAAAACAGTCAATTGATGATGTATGAATCAGATCCAAGGCAAAAGAAGCGTTTTGCCGAGACGCGCTTTGTATCAATAAGCTGGGCAGGGGCCGCACAGGGGACTATGGCAAACCCGACTCTCTTTTTTGAGACCGGTGTGCCCACAGCAGACGGTACGGGGCTTAACTTGTACGCTTGGGACAGCGTGATAAACGCACTCCTAGTGGCGCCGGCCTCATTGGCTGTCAAGGAACTCTTCGATCAGATGGGCCAGGATAGATCAAAGGTAGAGGCCCGGATCAATGAAGAGCTCAGCAATGAGGGGAGTATCTACTATAAGCTGGCAGGTATCATATCACGATTGATCAGGGTACAGAGGTCAGAGATAGGCGCTGATAAGATATTGGCCTTGCTCTATGATTACGATGAGTATAGGGAAGACGCAAGTAGTTACATCGATAAGATAAGAGGGCTCGATCTCTTCTTAAAGCCCATAAGGCCTCTGAACTTCGAAGAGATAAGGACTCTCTACGAAGCGATGGGCGAACTTATAAGGAGCCTCTAAGATGAAGGCCTACGGTCTGACTAAAAAACTGGCGATCCTTTCACTGGCTATCATGGCCGGCTCTCTCTTATTTTACGCGCCATGCGGTCTCGAGGCGGAGGAGTCTATCACGGGCTTTACCGGAAAGATCGTCAAGATCATGGGCGAGGTAAAGATAAAAAGGTCAGGCGAGAATGATTGGATAGGTGCAAAACACGGCATGGAGATCGGCGTCGAAGACCGCATAGTAACAGGCATCGATTCAAGCGCCGATATATTATTCGTGAGGAATAAAGAGCGCTCCAAGATAAGGATACTGGAGGAGGCCGACATGAGCCTTTTGACACTCGATCTCGATAAAGTTACGGGCGACAGCGAGATTCTTCTTGATTTAGCCATAGGACATATTATAATAAAGACAGACCCTCTTAAAGGTAAGTCCAGGTTCGAAGTCCTTACACCTACGTCGATGACGGCGGTAAGGGGAACGGGCTTCGAGATAAAGGTATCTAGGAGAGAAGAAGGCCCTGTCGTTAATGGAAATATTGCCCAATAAGTACACAAAGAGGATAGCTAGAAAGATAACGGGCTTCATATTGGCCCGCTATTTTTTTGCCAAGATAGCCATAGCTTTTATAGCGAGCACAGCCGTGCTCCTGTTATTCCTAAGCCACGCCTTGGATAAGTTCGAGCTTGTAACGCTCGACCAGCGTTTCAAGCTTCGCCCGGACCGGCCTACAGCCGACGCCATAGTCTTGATAGAGATGGGAGACGACAGCGTAGATGCTATCGGGAGGTGGCCGTGGCCGCGCGAATATCATGCCGCGCTTTTGACAGTTCTAGAGCGATACCCCGCCAGCCAGGTGATATTCGATGTTATATTCGACAATAAGTCATCCCCATCCCATGATCTAGTCTTTGCCGAGGCGATAAAGCGCTCCGGAAATGTCTACCTGCCCTATGTCTTTCAGTTTAAGGAAGGGGATCTCATATCGGCGCGGGAGGCAGCGGATAACGTGAGGAATATCATCATGCCGCTTGACGAATTCTCCCGCCATTCAAAAGGTGGAGGCCACGTCAATGTCGCCCCGGATATAGACGGGACGCTGCGCCGGGTCCCGCTGGTGATAGAACACAACAAAAGCTTATATCCACAGTTGGCTTTTAAGGTGGTCTGTGATTATTTAGGGGTCGAAGAGGAGAATATTGTACTGAAACCGGGTAGATATATACTGCTTAAGGATTGTAGGGCAGGTTTAAACCTGCCCTACAATCCTTCTGGATCGAGGGATATCAAGATCCCTATCGATGCGCACAATCAGATGATCGTCAACTGGGCCGGAAGATGGACCGATACATTCAAACACTATTCCTATAATGATATCCTGGATTCATACAGGCAGACTTTGAGGGGCGAAGAGCCAAAGATAGATCTTGATGAGCTCAAAGACAGGATATGCATAATCGGCCTGACGGCTTCGGGCCTCTACGACATAAGGCCGACGCCGCTCGAACCCGCCTACCCGGTAGTCGGCATGAACGCCAACATTATCAATAGCGTCTTGAATGAGGATTTTATAGAGAAGGCCCCCGGGATAACGGATATAGCATTTATCTACATCATGGGTATCTTTATAGCTGTAGTTATATCCAGGGTCCGTTTTCTGCGCGGCGCCGTGTATACGAGTATGGCGGTATTGGGCTATGTATTGATCTCATTTGCCGCTTTTACGTTCTTCAGCAGATGGATCATGGTAGTCTATCCGGCCCTCGCGATGTTCATATCGTTCTTAGGGGTTAGTCTTTATCACGAGACGATACTCGCCTTGGAAAGAAAGAAGTATTTCGATCTCTCCATCAAGGACGGCCTGACAAAGCTTTTCAACATAAGGCACTTCAAGGGTATACTCGATAAGGAGTTCACCATATGCGTGGGGAGAAAGACCAGAAAACTCTCTCTTATAATGATGGATGTAGACCACTTTAAGAACTTCAATGATACGTATGGCCACCAGGTAGGAGACTTTGTCTTAAAGAGGGTAGCCATGATGTTCAAGGACGGCTCAAGGTCGCACGACGTAGTCGCGCGTTATGGCGGCGAGGAGTTTATCATGATGCTGCCCGGCACCGAGATCGATGACGCCAAGAACATAGCGGAGAGGATACGCGAGGCGATAGAGAAGACGCCGATGAAGCGCTCTAACGAGACTTACAGCGTTACTATAAGCCTGGGGGTCGCCACTCTGCGGGATGAGAGGACTAAAGAGGAGTTTATAAAGAAGGTCGACGACGCCCTTTATATGGCCAAGCAGACCGGCAGGAACAGAGTCTGCGTGAAGTGAGGCCTGTCCCTACCATGCGGCGTGAGACAGGCATTGACGGGGATATCAATAATTGAGTTGACATACAGTAGCAATTATAATAATATGAGTAACGCAAATCAAATTATACAGGAAGAATTCCATGAATAAAAGAGTCCGGATACTGGTCTTGCTCGTTCTGTGCGCGCCGTTATTTTTAGGCGTCTGCCGCTATGCCCGGGCGCAGTCGGCAAGCGACCCGGCTGAGCTTATAAAAGAAGGCGACCGCCTGTATAAGGAAGGCAAGTACGAAGAAGCCGCAAAGCTTTATGACGAGGCGTACTACATCGTCAGCCGCAAGTCCACCCCCTTAAAGAGAAGCCAGAAACTACCCGAGAAGATCATGGAAGAGGCCGAAACGCTCTTTTAAAAAGAGGGACTATAGTGGGGCGGCCGATGTATATAAAGAAGCCTCTCTGGCCTATGCCGAAGTCGCAAAAAATATAGAATCCGAGAGAGATTCACACGTGCGCCGGCTCGAAGAGTTAAAGGCGCTCAGAGAGCAGGCGAGAGACAAAAAAGAGGCGCGGATCCTGAAAGAAGAGTATCTCAGGGAGCTTAAAGAACGCCGTCTCCAGGATAAATTGAAGCGCCGCTCCGAGCTCATGGCGCAAGCCGCGGCGAAGAAAGAAGCGGCGGCAGCGAAGAGACAGAGCGTAAAAGAAGAGAAGGTGCGCTACAAGGAGTTGAGGGCCAGAAAGAAGGCCCGCCAAAGGGCCGAGAGAAAGGCGATAGCCACAGCCAAAAAGAGGCTCAAAAAAGAAGAGAAGCTCTCCAAGGCCTCACGCAGAGAAGAGAAGAAGCGGGCCCGGCCGGCGCCGAGAGAAAAATCCGAAGAAATAATAGTGGCGGACGCAAGACAGGATGTTATCTCTGCCAGAGAAGAGAAGGAGCTTTTACGCGAAGCCAAGCTGGCCAAGAAAGAGAGAGAGCTCGAAAGAAGGAGGGCGGAGCTTGAGAAAGAGAGAGAAGAAGGAGAGCGTCTGAAGAAAGATAGAAAGCTTTCCCGGAGCGAGAAGATAGAAGCGAGAGAAAGAACAAAAGAGCAAAAAAGAGAAGCTAAGCGGCTGAAAAATGAAGAAAAGATCCTAGCCAAAGAGAAGGCCGGTGAAGAGAAGAGTCTCGCTAAGGAGAGAGCCCGTCTGGAGAAGAGGCTTGCCAAAGAGAAGAGACTCGAAGAGAAGAGGCTGGCCAGAGAGAAGAAGCTCGAAAAGAGAGGGCTTACAAAAGACGAGAGGGCCAGTATAAGAGAAGAGAGAAGGATCCAGAGAGATGAGAAGATCATGGCCGCTAAGATTGCCGTGAGAGAGAGGCTCAGAAGGATAGAAGACGCTATGTTTAATAAGAGACAGACGAAAGAAGAGAAGGTCAAGGAGGGCTTGAAGAAGGTTGCCATCAAAAAGGCCAACCGTTGCAAGACGACACTTGACAGCTACGCCCTTAAGCCATCCGCCGACCAGGAACGGCTGGACAGGGCCCGCCCGTTGGTCACTCGTGCGGATTCTTATTTCGAGAAAGAGATGTATAAAGAGTCCGGCAAGCTTTACGACCGCGCTTTGCTCACGCTGCAAGGCAAGTATCACTAATCCCCCCAGTGTAATCAAAATCCAAAACAATACCCGCATCTTATATGATGATATCCATCTTGACGATTAAATTTGACACATGTATGGTTATATATTATAATTATCATACTTACGTAGCGGTGCCACTTTACGATATCCAAAACACTTGCTGTAAAGCGACACTGTATGGCGCTGGGGGCACATAGCGGTACCGTATGAGGGACATATGCATCAATTAGACGACTTAGTAAGGCAGAGGATCGAGAACCTGAAGCTTATAACGGGTTTGGGAGTTTACCCTTACGGAGAGAGATTCGACGTCTCCTCTACAGCCGAAGAGACTCTCGGGTCTTTTAAAGAGGGAGATCAATGCGCCTTGGCCGGCAGGATCATGGCTATGAGAGTACATGGCAAGAGTATCTTCTGTGATCTGAAAGACAGGAGCGGCAAGATACAGTTTTATATAGGCGAGAAGGCGATAGGGAAAGATCGGTTCGATATATTCAAGTGCCTGGATATCGGCGATATCGTCGGCATAAGAGGCGAGTGTTTCAAGACAAGGACCGGCGAGCCGACTGTAAAGGTGAATGAATTCACTATTCTCTCCAAATCTCTGCGCCCCCTTCCAGAGAAGTGGCATGGCCTTAAGGATCTCGAGACAAGGTATAGGCAGCGCTATTTGGACCTCATAGTCAATGACGAGACCAGGAAGATCTTCCGGGCCCGGATAGATATTATATCCGCTATAAGGAAGCTCCTTGACGAAAGAGGTTATCTCGAGGTAGAGACACCTATGATGCAGTCGATCCCGGGAGGCGCGGCCGGCAAGCCTTTTAAGACGCACCACAACGCCCTGGATATGGACCTATATCTGAGGATAGCTCCGGAGATATACCTTAAAAAACTTCTCGTAGGCGGGCTGGAGAAGGTTTATGAGATAAACAGGAACTTCAGGAACGAGGGGATCTCCCCCAGGCATAATCCCGAGTTTACCATGCTCGAGGTCTACACAGCGTACGGGGATTGCGAGACTACGATGCGGCTCACAGAGGAGCTTATAACGGCAGCGGCCGTGAAAGCCACCGGTAAGAAGAAATTTTTATATCAGGGTAAAGAGATCGATCTTTCAAAATGGGAGAGGGTCTCATTCGCGGAGTTGATGAAGATGGAGTTCGGGATAGTGCCCGAAGAGCATGAGAAAGACTGGGTAGAGAAGCTTAAGAAGAAAGGCCTCGCTATCGATAGCAAGGAGCTCTCAAGGACGCAGCTAATAAATATCGTGGGAGAGCTCATCGAGCCGAAGGCCGGGAATCACCCGGTATTTGTCGTAGATATGTTCACAGAG
>JBDRDE010000244.1:0-9192 GCA_043821065.1 Candidatus Omnitrophota bacterium | reverse complement strand
GCCTAGTGGCCCCGCGAACTCTACCCTGGCAGATAAGTCTTCGGCTAGGCTAAGTCTCATGCCGAATCCATAGCCGTGGAGGAATTTCTGTTTCCTGGCTTCCGGCAGCTTCTTATTATTATAGATCCCCCCAAAATCATAAAAGGTCACAAAGCGGAAGGCGTCCGCGTATGCGGTCTTTGAAAGGGGTATAGTGGTACTGCGCAGGCTCTTTGGAAACAGATAATTGAGTATTGGGAATGACCACTCGATGCTGGAGGCATAGCCGGAATCACCGTTTATCTCAGCGGGAGGATACCCCCTGACATTCACTATCCCGCCAACCTGGAATTGTTCGCTGGCAAAGAGCGTGGAGTTGGAGAACTGGAACTGGTTCTTCCAGAGTATATTCGACGAAAAAGGCATCGGCTGGAGCCTGTAGATGTACGCGATAAATTTAGTAAAGTCGCCCCTGGCCCCCGGCCTCGAGGCCGTGGCTTCCTCCTTGAGCGACCCTCCCAAAAAACCTGTCACGCCGGTATCGACCTCAAAGTTCAGTATGGTCCTGCCCCACGCGTCAGTAACATCCATGTCAAGACCCGCCCTGAAGACCCTGGGCTCATCTTTGGAGCTCTCTGCCCCTCCTAGAATATTGACGCTGCGCTTATAGTCAAAACCACCGTTTAGCCTGAGATCGATATTGTATTCGTCTAGAAGACGCTGGCTTATAAATATTCCGGCAAGTGTCGAACGCCCCTTCACGCCTATATCTTTGTACTCCCTGCCCAGCTTGCTCTTGTTATGAATATAATACAAACCGACATCGACCCAGTTCTGGACGAGCGGAAATATGTAGCGAAAGTTGTAGAAGTGCTGAAGGGACCTTTGCGCTTTCTGGTATTTAAAGTAGAACCTGTCATCGAATCCAAGGAGATTATTGTGCTCCGCAATGGCGGCGAATCTCCACTTTTCTGTATAACGCGAACCGAAATTATCGTACTCCACCCCTACATGGATGGGAAGCCGGTCTTCAACTTTTAAGATTATATCGGTCGTTCCGGGTTCTTTGCCCGGCAGCAGCACCGCCTTGGCATGCCTGTCAGGATACTCGTTAACGCTCCTTAAGGAATCCTGGAGCGCCTTGTAATCAAAGGTGGCGCCCGGGGCAAGTTCGATCTTCTTTTTCAAAAGCGCTTTACTGAAATAGCGATTGCCCTCTATCTCCAGGCTTCCCAACCTGCCTTCTATCACCATTATGACCAGAAGGCCGTCTCTTATCGTCTGAGGAGGAAGATACGCCCTGGATGTCACATAACCCGCGTCCCTGTATTCGTCGGTTACGAGGTCACATATCTTCTGCATCTCTGCTATGGTCAACTCTCTATCTTCGTGCTCCGCTATTATCTTATCGACAACTCTCTTCTGGATGAGCGTAGAACCCCTGACCTCTATCTTTTTGATCAGTATCTTCCTCTCTCCTTCTATGGGAAATTTCTTCTCCTCTTCCGTCACGCCTTCATCTTCTTCTCTCTCTTTCGGCCGCTCTATCCTGTCCGTGATCCTCCTGTCTCTGTCGATATCGCGTTCTGTTCTCTGTAAACTTCCCGCGCGCGTGGCTGGATCCGCGGCTAAGGCCTGGCATGTGAAGAGGAAGATGGCTATCGCGGTATAGAGCGCTATTACAAAGGGTTTTTTCATATTAAAATCTGGTGGTTTTCAGGCTATAAAGCTCTCAGTGAGACCGCGCCTTCTCCTAGGAGATCTTCTATATCCTTTATCATCTCGTCTGTCGGCTGGACGCGCAGGTCATCGCTCGCCTGGATATCGACCTTCCGGTCACTTGGCGTGGTTATTGTGACGTATACGGGTATGGGGCCTCGGTGGTTAGCGAGTATGCCTTTTATCGTGTTGAGGGTATTCTTCTCCAGCCCCGCGCTCATCACGTTTATCGCTACAGACTTCGTGTATCTCTTCTTCACTTCATCGAGGGGTATTATATCGTCTGCCATGATCTTTGGGTCCTGCTCTCTCAGGCTTATCCTGCCCTTTACAAATATGATCGCGTCGTCTTTTATGAGGCCGCCGATCTTCTGGAATGTGCTCGGAAAGACGAGGACCTCTACCATCCCCTTAAGGTCTTCCAGCTTTACAATGGCCATCTTCTCCCCGGTCCTCTTGGTCACGGTAAACTTCACCTTATTGATAATGCCTCCTACAAAGGCTTCGTCACCGTCGCGCAAGCCCGCGAGCTCCGTAGTGCCGCACGTAGAGTAAGTCTTGAGGAGTTTTTCGTAACGGGTAAGGGGGTGCTTGGTAACGTAGAAGCCGAGCAGCTGCTTTTCGTAAGCGAGGAGCTGGTTCTCCGGCCACTCGGGTATATTCGGTATATCCTGGAAGGTCTCCTTGAATCCCTTCTGGTCCTCGAACGTATCGAAGAACGATAACTGCCCCTTCATCCTGTCCTTCTGTATGCCTCCGGCGACCTCCATCGCCTGATCGAGTATAGCCATAAGCTGCGAACGGTGGAGCTTGAAGCTGTCGAAAGCGCCGCATTTTATAAGGCTCTCTAAGACCTTGCGGTTTACGAGCCGCGAGTCTATCTGCTCGCAAAAAGCGTAGAGCGATTCGAATGGGCCGTTCTTCTTTCTTGCTTCTATCACGGAATCTATCGCGCCATGCCCGACATTCTTTATCGCGGCCAGGCCGAACCTTACGCCTTCAGGGACTATCGTAAACTTGGAGTAAGATTCATTGACAGCCGGGGGAAATATCTTTATCCCCATCCTGTTCAACTCGTCTATATAGACGACGAGCTTGTCGGTATTGTCCTTCTCGCTTGTAAGAAGGGCGGTCATATATTCAACCGGGAAATTGGCCTTGAGATACGCGGTGCGGTAGGAGATCATCGCGTAAGCGGCGCTATGTGAATTGTGCACGATGATGCCGTTAGCGATAAAGTTGTGTATCTTCTCCATCTCGACGTCGTATGTCTTCTGCTTCCCCGCGGGCACGATAGAGTGGATAGTGTCCCAGTATATGTCTGAAGACGCGAACTTATAGAGGACGGAAGAGTTGAAATACTCGGCTAATCTCCGTATCGTACTCCTGCGAAAACCTTTCTTATGTCTTTTGATTGTACCGTAAAGCTCCTTCACGCAGACGCCGCTCTCTCTTTCTATCTCATCCCAGGTCTTGCCCGTCCTCTCTTTTTCCGACCGCACAACCAGCCTGACCTGGGCCGGTATCGTATCCTTGCTATCGCGGTCACGACTGAGCAATGAAAAGCAGCCGCGCAGCAAAGCTATCTGCTCCTTCTTCCCTGTAATATGGGGGCATATCTTCTCAAGAAAATTCCTTCTACTTTCCTCTCCAATAAGAGATATAGCGCGCCCGTATTTTAACTTTGTCTCACCTTTGTAATTATATTTGAATACTTTGTCGCGGATCACTGAAATGATACCCAGCCTTAATAATAAGCGCTGCAGGTCATCGGCCATGCGCCTCGATGAAGTAGCGTAGAACGGGGTGTTTCTCTTTCCAAACACATACCCGTCCCCGGTCCAGAGCTTACCTATAAACAAGGCCAGCTGTTCCGGTCCCAGCGAGTAAACAAACGCGGGCACGAACTTTTCAACTGATTTTTTGTTATTTAATCCCAACTCCTCTATCCACAATCTCGCTCCGGATCTTACGCGCGCGTCCTGGCTGACCGCGACCGGGCTTGTCGCGGCCTTATTCCATGGAACCCGGCCTTTCACAAATCTCGTATCCCTGCCGGTTCCCGCATAAACTTCGAGCTTTCCGCCCCTTTCGTATATCCTGGCTTTGGTCCTGGGAAAACATTCTATATTACGGCTAAACTCCTCTGCCTCCTGCCTGCTGTTACTGTAAAAATATAGGCCTGACGTATGACAAAGATTGCCCTCGGCCAAAAGACACGCGAGGGATATGATCTTGTATTCATCGGCTTTTTCGGACTTCCACCGGGGCACCAACCTGGGCGTCGCTATCCTATCGCCGCTCTTAAGGTCTTTCAACTCTTTCCAGCCCGATGCGGTAAAGAAAGGGTGATTTCCGGTAGCGACTATCTCTTTTCCGGAAGCAGTCTTGAGGCAGTAAGTCATTTTGATACCGTTGCAAACAATATCTTTTATTCTCTGAGGAACGATCTTGTAACTCTCCTCATCGCAGCTGGCCGTCCTTATCAAACTGCCGCTATTATAAAGGCTTTCTACAGATACGAACTCACCGGAATCGAGATCGAGCAGCTCAGTCGAGCCGATCACGCATTTATTAAATCCGTATCCGGCGAAATACTCGATATAGTTGAAGATCCTGTCCGCTACCTTCTCTTCCACGCCTCTCTTAACGCAGCCGTTAATAAAGTCATTCTTCGCCGCCAGCATGATCTCCGGGTTCTTCTTGCTTATAGCCCTTCTCAAACTATCGGCCTTCGCCAGGCTGAATCCTGCGAGATTCGAACAGATCCTCATGATCTGCTCCTGGTATACGATAATGCCGTAAGTATCCTTAAGGATGGGTTCGAGCGACGGGTGATCATATTTAATCTCGCCGCCGCCGTTCTTTCTCGATATAAAGTCGTCGACCATGCCGCTTCCTATCGGCCCCGGCCTGAAGAGGGCCAGGACGGCAATAAGGTCTTCGAACTTCCCTGGTCTTAATTTCCTCAAAAGATCCCTCATGCCCGAGCTCTCGAGCTGGAAGACGCCTATGGACTCTGCCTTCCTTAACAGGTCGAAAGTCTTCTCGTCATCCAGGGTTATCTTATCGATCTGGAGGTCTATATTGCGCATCCGCTTTACGATCTTCAGGGTCTCGTCTATTACCGTGAGGTTGCGCAGTCCCAGAAAATCCATCTTGAGAAGGCCTATCCTCTCAAGAGAGACCATGGGATAGCCGGTGGTTATCTGTTCGCCCTGCTTATATAGCGGTATATGGTTCATAAGCTTATCTTCGCTTATGACTACTCCCGCGGCGTGGGTGGAGGCGTGCCTGGTCAGGCCTTCAAGCGCCATGGAAGTATCCAGAAGTTCGGTTATCTGGGGATCTTTCTTGTACATCTCTTTAAGCTCGGGCTCTATCTCCAGGGCATTCTTTATCTTCATACCAAGCTCGTTCGGTATAAGCTTAGCTATCTTATCTACGTCAGCATAAGGCATAGCCATCACCCTTCCCACATCCCTGATAACACCTTTAGCCATCATCGTGCCGAAGGTTATTATCTGGGAGACATTCTCTTTAGAGTACTTGGCCGTGACATAGTCTATAACCTCCTGCCGCCTTTCATAACAAAAGTCTATATCTATGTCAGGAAGACTGACCCTATCAGGGTTCAAGAACCTTTCGAAAAGGAGATCGTATTTGAGCGGATCGATATCCGTGATGCCCAAAGCATAGCTTACTATGCTGCCCGCAGCGCTGCCTCTGCCCGGGCCAACCGGTATGTTTTCCCTCTTTGCGTGGCTGACAAAGTCCCAAGCTATAAGGAAGTAGCTCATGTAACCACTCTTATTGATCACCGAGATCTCGTGATCAAACCTCTTCTCTATTTCGGGCGTTATCTTTCCGTACTTCTTCGTGAGCCCCTCGTTGCACAGCTCTCTAAGATACGACTCCCCGGTCTTGCCTTCCGGCGCTTTATACTGGGGAAGATACGTCTTGGTGAAATCGATTTCCAGATTACACTTCTCGGCTATTTCTACAGTGTTCGAGATCGCCTGAGGGACTTCGGAGAAAGCCTCAGTCATCTCTTCGGGGCTCTTCATATAGAATTCTTCCGTCTGCAGCTTCATCCTGTTCGGATCATCGAGCGTCGTCTGGGTCTGGATACACAAGAGGGCTTCGTGCGCCTTGGCGTTGTCGCGCGTGAGGTAGTGAATATCATTCGTAGCTACTAGGGGTATATTTACTTCCTTGGAGAGCTCTATAAGTCTCTTGGTTACCTTTTCCTGCTCCGGGATCTTGTTATTCATAATCTCCAGATAAAAGTTCCCTTTTCCGAAGATATCCTGATACTGCCCGCAGACCTGTTTTGCCTGTTCCATCCTGTCGGTCATAACAAGGTGCGGCACCTCGCCTTTTAGACAAGCGGTCAGCGCAATAAGCCCCTTTGAGTGTTCGGCCAAAAAGTCTTTGTCCACCCTGGGGCGGTAATAGAATCCTTCGAGGTACCCCGCGGTCACTATCTTCATGAGATTCCTATACCCGGTCTCGTCTTTCGCCAAGAGGAGTATGTGGAAGGCCGCTTCCTTTATGCCATGGGCAGATTTTTCAAACCTGCTGTTCGGGGCAAGGTAGGTCTCGCAGCCTATAATAGGCTTGATCCCGGCCTTCATCGCCTGATAGTAAAACTCTATCGCCCCGAACATATTGCCGTGATCGGTGATAGAAACAGCGGGCATCCTGAAGGCCTTGGCGAGATCTATAAGGTCTGTAATAAGACAGGCCCCGTCAAGAAGGCTGTACTGCGTATGCGCATGCAGGTGTACAAAATTGGAGTGATTTGCCATTGCGATACCTTAATCAGTGGTCAGTGGCCAGTGAACAGTGGCCAGTGACTAGCGGCGTGTGTTTAGGCTTCGAAGAAGTCCGTAAGTCATCTTTCGAATATCCATAAGCCACTTAGTTATTATCTCTTTTTCCTTGAGCACGATATAGTCCAGTTCAAACGCTATTATAGTTTGTGTATCTAATTCCGCCATTGACCCTAGCGCCTGATGGAGAAACTGAATAAATTCTTTCGTATGCTTTCTGGCTTGCCCTTCGGCTATGTTCGATGGTATTGAGACTGCCGCCCTTCTCATCTGGTTTGTCAGTCCAAACATCTCTTTGCGGGGAAAGGTCTCTGTCGTCCTGTATACAGCTTTTACCAACTCTATGCCCTTATTCCATATCGCAAGATCAGTGTAGCTTCTTGTTTTCTCCATAGCCAACTCTTTTCCTGTCCACTGATCACTGTCAACTGATCACTGTCCACTATTACTTACACATCCCTACGCGCTGCGCGGTCTGGAAGACCTTTCCTTCGGTCCTGATAGACGGCGCTATGATGATCTCGACAAGCTGCATCTCTTTTATGTTGCGCGCGCCGAGATTTCCCATTGATGTAGCGAGGGCGCCTACGAGGTTTTGCGAACCGTCATCTAGCTTCGCTGGCCCGAAGAGTATCTCTTCGAGACTTCCCGTGGTGCCGACCCTTATCCTTGTGCCCCTGGGCAGATTGGGATGGGGCGTGGCCATGCCCCAGTGGGACCCTTTTCCCGGGGCCTCTTTCGACCTCGCAAAGGCGTTGCCCAGCATGACGGCGTCCGCGCCTGACGCGAATGCCTTGCAGATATCTCCGCCTGTGGACATCCCGCCGTCCGTTATGATAGGGATATACTTTCCTGTGGTCTTGAGGTAAAAATCCCTAGCCGCGGCGCAATCGCAGGTGGCCGTGACTTGAGGCACGCCTATGCCAAGCACGCCTCTTGTGGTGCAGGCCGTCCCGGGGCCTATACCAATAAGCAGGCCGCTGCAGCCGGTAGCCATAAGCTCTAACGCGGTGCTATATGTCACGCAGTTGCCTATTACAACCGGGATCTTCATCTTCTTGCAGAACTTGCGGAAATCGAGCGACTTGTACTGTGAAGAGATATGCTTGGCGGTCGTCACAGTGGCCTGTACTACGAATATACCGCAGCCGGCCTCCTGGGCGAGCTCGCCGAACCTCTCGGCCCTCTGCGGAATGGCGCTGACTACAGGTATGACGCCTGCCTTCTTTATCTCGCTTATCCTCTCCTGTATCAGCTTCTCCTCTATAGGCTTAGTATATAATGACTGGACCAGCTCGGTGGCCTCTTCCGGGGTCGCCTTGGCTATCCTGTCCAATACTTCGGCCGGGTTGTCGTACCTTGTCTGTATGCCTTCGAGGTTCATGACCGCTATGCCGCCCATCTTGCCCATGGCGATCGCAAACTTGACATCGACGACTCCGTCCATTGCAGATGCTATTATAGGCACCTGGAATTTATGCTTCCCTATCGAAAAGCTCGTGTCTACCTCTTCGGGATTTATAGTAACATTGCCCGGTGCAAGCGCTATCTCATCGAAACCGTAGCAACGCCTCGCCTTCCTTGCTCTTCCTACCCACATTCCCATGTTTCAGCCTCCTTAGCTAAAGTAACCAGAAAAAGAAAAAAATCCAGTGACCAGAAAAAGAAAAAAATTGTGCAAATACTTTGTCTATGATTTTAATATTATATCATAATATTGTCAAATATAAACAAAAAAGTGGCCGGAATGATTTCCGGCCACTTTTTTCTTCTTTTCCTGGTTACTGGTTACTGGTTACTAGTTTCTTGAGCCTTTTCAATCTCAATACATGCCGCCCATACCGCCTGGCATGCCACCACCCATACCGCCTGGCATTCCAGAAGGGGCCTTATCATCTTCAGGTATATCGGTCACCATAGCCTCTGTTGTAAGCATGAGTCCGGCTATAGACGCCGCATTCTGAAGGGCGCTGCGAGTGACCTTTGTGGGGTCGATTATGCCCGCCTTCAGCATGTCGGTATATTCGCCGGTCTCGGCGTTGAAGCCTATGTTCGTCTTCTCTTCTTTTATGCGCTGGATGACGACAGATGCCTCAAGCCCGGCGTTCTCGACTATCTGCCTGGCCGGCTCTTCGAGTATGCGTTTTATTATCTTCACGCCTATACTCTCGTCTCCATCAAGCTTTAGAGCAGTCAGCACGCCTTCACACCTAAGGAGAGCCACTCCGCCACCGGGGACTATGCCTTCTTCTACGGCCGCCCTCGTGGCGTGGAGAGCGTCTTCTACTCTCGCCTTCTTCTCTTTCATCTCGGTTTCAGTGGCTGCGCCGACATTTATCACGGCTACGCCGCCAGAGAGCTTCGCGAGCCTCTCTTGGAGCTTCTCTTTGTCATAGTCAGAATCGCTCGCCTCTATCTGCTTCTTTATCTGAGAAACCCTGCTGTTTATATCGGCGGTCTTTCCGGCGCCTTCCACTATAGTCGTGTTCTCTTTATCTATAGTGATGCGCTTTGCCCTTCCCAGGTCCTGCAGAGAGACGCTTTCGAGCTTTAGGCCGATATCTTCGGTCACTGACCTGCCGCCTGTAAGAACGGCAATATCATCAAGCATCTCTTTACACCTGTCGCCATATCCGGGAGCCTTTACCGCGCAGCAAGA
>JBDRDE010000243.1:0-4835 GCA_043821065.1 Candidatus Omnitrophota bacterium | reverse complement strand
TCCATTATCGCGACTATGTCCAGGATCAGGACTATTATTCCGAATATTCCGCCCATGTCTTACCCCCCTCTTTGTTTTGGTTTTCCGCTTGGTTATAGATATGAACATCTCTCTTCGGGAACGGTATATTGATGCCGTTCTTTCTAAAGGTACTGTCTATGCCTTTGTTTATATCGAACATCACGTCCCAGTACTGGGCCTGTTTGCACCAGATCCTGGTGTATATATTTATGCTCGAATCGGCGAATTCTGATATTCCGACCTTCGGTTCAGGTGCCTGCGACACCCTACTATCGTTCTTTACTACCTCTTTTACCGCATCTATCGCCTTGCGCATATCGGAGCCGTAGCTTACCCCTACGGTGATATCCAGCTTCTTGAAGTCGCCATAGTTGTGGATGATCTCGCCGATGATCTGCTTGTTCGGGATGACTATCTTTGTCGCGTCTACCGTCTTAAGCTCGGTCCTGGCGAGGGTCATATCCTGCACCTCTCCCATGACCCCTGTGACCTCTATGATATCTCCTACCCTGAAAGGCTTGGTAAATATGAGCGATATGCCGGCGGCGTAATTGGAGAGAGGTCCTTGGAGGGCAAAGCTCGTGCCGAAACCGATCACACTCAAGCCGGCGATAAAGGGCGCTATCGTTATTCCGAACTTACCAAGGGCTATTAGAGCGAAAAGCGCTATGACGATAAATTTGACTATGCTCGTTAGGAATTTTACTACAGGCGGATCGATCTTTTTAGACTCGAAGAACCTACCCATTATTTTGGCTACCTGGTTTGCGATGGCAAACCCGAGCAGCAGCACCAATATGCCGCCCAAGACCTGGAAGCTGTACTTGACGCAGAACTCCGTGACCATGTCTATAAGCTTCTTGGCGGTACCCAGCTCCGTAGCGAGAAAACCTTCCGGAGCGGCTTTGGCCTCCTGGCAGAAAGCAAGCTTGGTGATAATAAGTGAATAGACGCCAAAGGCGATACTATGAATTAAGAGTTTGAAGTTTTTCATCCGCGGCACCCCTCTTTTCGTTATTTCCGCTCAAAAAGCGGAAGACCTTCTTTAGAAATCCGAACATCATCTTTAAGAACCATATCGAGAATATGATAAATAGTATTACTGCGATCGAGGCGATCACAGGGTGCTGTATCGCGAGCCAGATCACTCCTACCACCATCGCGTCTTCGGATACGCTGGCTACAGAATTCGTTATAGGCTCCGGCGAGGTGTTTATGGCCATTCGGGCCGTCGCCTTTGTGAGGTGAGAATCCATGGCAACCGTCCCGCTTAAAAGGGCCATGGGCACCTGGAGGGCCGGCCCCACATCCGAGGACGCCATATACGCCATTGCCGCGCTGCCTAATGGGCGTATAAATGTATGGACCGAATCCCATGCCGAATCGACATATGGCACCTTATCTGCCACAAATTCGACAAGGTAGAGCAGGCTAGCGACCGAGATGACAAAGAGGTTGGATATGGAGTCGAGGTTTCCCGGCAACTCGACAATGCCAGCCCTTTGGGCAATGCCCAGGACGGCAACGGTCAGGTAGAGATTGACACCCGACGCCCACGAACCACCAAGCAGGGCTCCGAGACTGTTCAGTGCTTCCATATATTGCCTACTGCTCCCCCCCGAACGAGAACTTGAACTTATCTTTCAGCTCTTGGGCCGTCTTCTTAAGATTCTCCTGCGCTTCTTTCGCGGTCACTTCTGCCTTCTTGGCGGCTTCCCGGACCTTTGCGCGCTGCTCTTCCGATGTCTTATCCCACGACTCCCGGGCCTTTGAGACGGCATCTTCTGCCGAGCCCTGGACAGCAGTGGTGGATAGCATGCCCGATATAGAGCCCTTCATCGCGTTTATATCGATATCCGCCAGGTTGGCGATAGGTGAGCCTGATAAAGCGCTGAACAATATAAGATTTAAGAGGGTCTTGGGGTCTGTAATATCCTGGTATCTCTTATCCAGGTTGACTACCATCTCTCTTACCACCGGATCCGGGCCTTGAGAGTAGTCCTTGTAAACAACCTTTCCGATCTTGAGCTCAAGATTATCGATCTGTATACCCATGGCTTTGCCTCCACTCTTCTTTTGAGCGCCCGGCTTCTTTTTTTGCGCCTTCTCTTCTTTCTGCTCTTTTACCACATTTAATGAATTGAGGTTGATCTCACCATCCTTGTTCTTGACTACGGTAAACTCTTTTAGGTCTATGCGCATATCCTGGAAGTGGACCTTGCCCTTAAAGATCGGCGCGAGGTTATAATCTACATATACCTGTGGCATGTCGATCATTACCATGTCAGGATACCCGCTAGGATTGTAGAGCTTCAGACCCTTTATACCGACAAGCGTCCTCAATATGCCCACTTTGAAACTCTGCATCTTCAGCGGCAGGCCTGTCACCGCCTCGACACCCTTCTCGACCGATACCTTTATAAGTACGTCTTTTACAAAAGATAATACTATAAGTACGGCTAAAACTCCGATCAATATAGGTAACGCTTTCTTCATCTTATTCCCCCTTGGATTTATTTAATGGGTATTATACTACTATGGTGGGTTTTGCGCAACCGATAAGAGAGTAGAGCGAGGTCTGCTACGCCGCCTTCAGTGCCTCCCGGGCCATCTCGAACTCGTCCTTAGAGTCGAAGTCGAGTCTATGTATGGGGGGCAGGTTTATCTTTATCTCTTTCTTTCTTCGTATGATCTCTTCTATTTCATCTGCCGCGAGATTATCCATGTCTATGTCTACAAAGAGCCCTTCTTCTCCTGTAAGGCTTGCGTACAGTGTGCTTATGAAGCTCGCAAGGTCCTTGGCATTGGCATTCCATGAATCTAGTTTATCCGGTATATTGCTGGCCGCAAAGGCTAATAGGAATGTCTTTGGTATCCTGTATCCTAAGTCTAGGTCATCTACATTGAATGACTCTGCGACGCTTACAGATAGAGATGATGAGCCTATGTGTGTGCTTCTCTTGGGCATAAAACCTGTCTCTCTATCTATCACAGGTGCTCTCGTGGATTCAATGTGTATAAGGCCATTGGATGAGTCGCCATTGGCTATGAGCTCGAAGGTCGATGCTCGATATCTTTCGCTTAAGGCCTGGACCCAGAGCTTTAGCATCTTGTACTGACTTTCATGTTTATCCACCCAGTCTGAGTTTACTCTGATCTTGTATATCATGCCTTCTCCGATATACTCCTCTGTCAGGCCGTGGCTTGGTAAACTGATGAGGAGGTTGGCGTCATGGGCAAAGGTGTGTTGGATTGTTGCTCTGGAAGTAGTTCCGTCATAGGGCAATAAATGAGTAAGCCTCTTTTGCATAAGCCCTCCAACTATTGATCCTGCTTCTGTCAAAATAGGTTCTACGGCTGTGGAAGCGCTGGCAGGCGCAGCTTGCTCGTCTTGCCGAGTGTCGTCTTTTCGACCATACATATGTTTTTGATATCTCTTTTTACCTCTGGGAGCTAACGGATAAATCGGCTGATCGGCAGTGCGATCCTCTCCCGCCGAAACGATCTCATCGATCATCTCTGCGAAGTCCGAATCAGCCTTCTTAGGAAATAGATATTGCCGTAATGCCTGAAGTACGTTGTTTACTATAGTAACAGTCGTCAGGAGGAGGTCACCAAAATTCTGAAGCATAGAAGTGATCATTTGATACGCGGATTTGCCGACCAGGATCTCTTTAGTCGTCTTGAATGCATGGAGGCTGGGTATATATTCAAACGCCTCATATCCCCGAGGAACATGGACAAAGACACCCTTGTGAGTAGGAAGCCCCGTTACCTCGCTTGTGGCCTGGTGGTAATTGACAAAACCATAATATGTATTTACGTCTCGAAGCTGTGTCGTCTCGAAAGGCGCCGCGCCTTTTAAATAAACCGCTGTGCATCCTTTTAGCCAGTCCATTACATCATTAGGGATGAAGCGCGGGTCGGGGCACAATAGAGTCGTTCGTTTAGGCCGAACCCTGAACCTGCCTTCTTCGCGGAAACCGCGCAGTCGCCCAAAGTAGTCGTGCTTCATCAGACGATCAAGCTCTCCGGTCCACATGTTATGCTCTACAGGATAAGTGTTTATGGAAATTGTAACCACTAGATGTTTATAGCGCTTGAGCAAGGCCTGCATCTTGATAAGATCGGGAATCGCTTCACCTACATCATCTATAAGAAAGGCGAGTTCCGGCCGTTTTGCAGTGCCGGGATTGTGATCAAAGGCGTCATTGACAACTGCCAGCTCCAGATTGAACTCATCGATATGGTTTATGCCCATATGAGTATCTCCACTATCCCCGGCCATTATCCATGTGAACTCATCTGTCGGCTTGAACGCCTCCTGGCCCATATCCTGTGGAAAGCAAACCCCGGCCCATATACTCAAAGCGTGCATACGCCTGTCTTCTATCTCATAGTCGACTTGATCCACAGGGATGATCCGCTCAAAATTTTTCAAGGCTGCGTCGTTTTTACTGGCCAAGATCGAGGCAAGCACATTATTGCGATAAGCTTCATACCGGGTTTCACCAACAAGCATCTCGATGATCCGATCCTGTAGATTTACCGCCAATAGATTACAAATAGACCCGGTCCAGCTGTAGTCATTGCTCTTTAATAGATGTGTGAATATACGATGGGCGCGTTCCGCTAGCTGCGGAACATCTTCAGGATCCAATAATTGTGGGCATCTTTTACCATAGCGGGCGGCGATCTTTGGCGCTTCTGCTATATCCTGCAAGATTATCTTCATGCGCGTGTCTACATGCCCCAATGAAAAGAGGACGCGTTCGCTTTGCAGATGCTCCCAGGAAAATGGATATACATTGTCT
>JBDRDE010000242.1:0-8552 GCA_043821065.1 Candidatus Omnitrophota bacterium | reverse complement strand
CTTTCCACAGAGGAAAAGGGTAAAAACCGGGCAACCTTTATGCAGCTTAAGTTGCCTTTGAGAGAGAAGAGATATGGACCTGGAAACCTTAAGACATAGCGCGTCACACGTGATGGCGGACGCGGTAAAGAGCCTCTATCCGAAAGTAAGGCTCGGCATAGGCCCCGCTATCGAGAACGGCTTCTATTATGATTTCGACAAAGAAGAGCCGTTTACTGACGGAGACCTTGTTGAGATAGAGGCCCGGATGCGGCAGATCATCGCGAAGGACCAGGAATTCACAAAAGAGACCCTTACCAAGAAGAAAGCAGCCGAGCTCTTTAAGGCCAGGAAAGAGCCCTACAAACTCGAGCTTATAAACGAGCTGGAGGGCGATGCTATCAGCATATACAGGCACGGAGAATTCGTAGACATGTGCAAAGGGCCGCATGCCAAATCGACAGGCGAGATCAAGGCGTTCAAGCTCTTGAGCGTAGCGGGCGCTTACTGGCGCGGCAACGAGAACAACCCGATGCTCCAGAGGATATACGGTACCGCCTTTGACTCCGATAAAGAGCTGAGATGCCACCTCCATCTTATCGAGGAGGCCAAGAAGCGGGATCATAGAAAGCTTGGCAAAGAACTCGACTACTTCAGCGTCAGCGACGAGATAGGCGCAGGACTCGTCCTATACCACCCAAAAGGTGCGATGCTGCGCACCATAGTCGAGGATTACATTAAGAGAGAGCACATAAAGCGCGGGTACAACATCGTCATAGGGCCGCACATACTAAAGAGTGATATATGGATAAAATCGGGCCATTACGACTATTACAAAGAGAACATGTATATCTTCAAGATAGACACTCAGGAATTTGCCATAAAGCCTATGAACTGCCCCGGGCACATGCTGGTATATAGATCCCGCATGCGAAGCTATAGAGATCTTCCGTTCAGGCTATTCGAGCTTGGGACGGTCTACAGGAATGAAAAAGGCGGGGTCCTGCACGGTCTTTTGCGCGTGAGGGGTTTCACGCAGGACGATGCCCATATATTCTGTTTGAAGGAACAGCTCCGGGACGAGATAGTCGGGGTAATAGACTTTGTAAGCGATACGCTGAAGGTCTTCGGTTTCGATAAGTTTGAAGTAGAGTTATCGACCCGCCCGCCTAAGTCTATCGGAAGCGACAGCGACTGGGAAGAAGCAACGTCCGCGCTTAAGGGCTCCCTGGACAGGAAGGGACTTGCGTATGAGATAAATGAAGGCGAAGGCGCCTTCTATGGGCCGAAGATCGATATAAAACTTAAAGATGCCCTGGGCAGGTCCTGGCAGTGCGCGACTATACAGTGTGATTTTGTCCTACCGGACCGGTTTGACCTTAGCTATATAGACAGCGAAGGCAAGAAGATCAGGCCTGTCATGATACACAGGGTGATATTGGGCAGCATAGAGCGCTTTATCGGCGCTCTAATGGAACATTATGGCGGCGCATTCCCTTTGTGGCTCTCCCCGGAACAGGTAAGGGTTATACCGATAACTTCTATCCAGGTCGGGTTTGCTAACGACATGATGGCGAGCCTCAGGGATAACGATATAAGAGTAAACATGGATGAGCGCCCCGAGAAGATGCAGAAGAAGATCAGGGACGCGGAAATCGAGAAGATACCGGTGATGGCGATAGTAGGCGCGAAAGAGGCCGCTTCAGGCTCAGTATCCGTAAGATCGAAACAAAAAGGAGACCTCGGCGTAATGAAGGTCGAGGAGTTTGTGATGATGTTGAAGAAAGCAATTGTAGAAAAACAAGTGTTTTAGCGTATAGCGTATAGCGTTTAGGAAAAGAAAAAAAGAAGCCGTTTTTCAAGCCTATCCGCTATCCGCTATCCGCTAAGCGCTGTACGCTAGACACTCTATAACACGAAAAGAGGTGATATTTACGGCTAAGAAGATACGGGTTAATATCAACAATAGGATCAGGGCGAACGAGATCCGGCTTATCGACGCGGAAGGAAACCAGATGGGAGTGGTGTCGACCAATAAGGCGCTCGATGCCGCCAGGGAGGCCCAGCTCGATCTCGTTGAGGTCGCGCCGAACGTCAAACCCCCTGTCTGCAAGATCATGGATTACAGCAGATTCAAATATGAGCAGGAGAAGAAGGATCGGGAGGCCAAGAAGAAGCAGCACATAGTTCATCTTAAAGAGATAAAGATGAGCTCGAAGATACAGGAGCATGATTACCAGACAAAGCTCAACCACCTGCGCAAGTTTCTCGAGCGCAAAGATAGGGCAAAGGTGACGATGTTCTTCCGTGGAAGGGAGATGGCGCACATGGACCTTGGGCGGAAGATACTGGAGAGAATCAAGGACGACCTCGCTGATGTCGCTGAGCCCGAGGGGGGAGCGAAGAAAGAAGGCAAGCTCCTGATGATAACGTTTGTCCCGAAATGAAATGAGCGCATGTTTTACGAAAACCTAAATTTTTCGCAAAACATAGGCGCGAATTTCATCCCCGCGAATGCGGGGACCTTAAAATAGAGATTCCGGTATTTGCCCAGCGTCTTGACACGGCAAAACCGGAATGACAACAGACGGAGTGACATATGCCAAAAATGAAGTCAAGGAGAGCTATTGCCAAGAGGTTCAAGCGGACGAAAAAGGGCAAGATCAAGAGAAGCAGGGCTTTTAGCGGCCACATAAAGACGAAGAAGAGCGGCAAGAGAAAGAGGTTCTTGCGTGGCAGGGCCCTTGTGAGCAAGGGCGACGCGAAGAAGATAAAGAGGCAGATGCCTGGCTGGTGAAAACAGGAGGAGAGTCAAAGATTCAAAGAGTCAGAGAGTCAGAAAAAAGATACAACATCACCAGCACTTTGACTCTATGACTCAACAACCGTTTAAGTTTTCATGACTCTCTGACTCTAATACTGAACATAGGAGGCAACAATGACTAGAGTAAAACACGTTCCGGCATCCCGCCGGAGACATAAGAAGTTTTTAAAATTGGCAAAGGGGCAGTTCGGCGGGAGATCAAAGCTCTACAGGACGGCCAGGGAGTCTGTGCAGAAAGGCATGGCCTACGCGACCAGGGATAGAAGGCTGAGAAAGAGAGAGTTTCGGGTTCTCTGGATAGCGAGAATAACCGCTGCCTGCAAAGCGAACGGCATATCCTACAGCAAGATGATGGGGGGATTAAAGAAGTGCAACGTAAACATCAATAGAAAGATGCTCGCGGAGGTAGCGCTCGTTGACGTGAAGGCTTTCGGGAAGATAGTTGAATTGGCAAAAGGGTAGATATCACAAAGAGAAAGAGTTTATTAACTGTCATTCCGGCCGAGCCGCTGTTTCTAGCATCTAGCGAGTGCCGGAATCTTAACATGCCGGATTCCGGTATTTTTGCATGATGCAAACCAGAGCAAAAAACCGGAATGGCAAGCTGGCTTGTCAGGAGACCACATGGAAGACCATAGGCTGCGCAGGATAGAGGAAGACGCCCAGAAGGAGATCGATACCGCCAGGACCGGGGAGGAGCTCGAAGCGGTAAGAATAAAATATCTCGGAAGAAAAGGGCTCTTCACCGATTTCTTAAAAGCCATGAAAGAGATCCCCCAAGAAAAACGAGCGGAGACGGGCGCCAAGGCCAATAAGCTTAAAGCGAAACTTACCGGACTTTTGGAGAACAAGCTGATGGCGCTAGGGAAGAAGGCATCCGGCACCATATCTTCTATAGACGTCACCATGCCCAGCGCAAGAGAGGCGCGCTTGGGGCACAAGCACCCCATTACAAAGACCATAGATAAGATAAACGAGATATTTGTCGGCCTGGGCTTCAGGATAGCCGAGGGGCCCGAGATAGAGACCGAATACTATAATTTCGAAGCCTTGAACATACCGCTGGAACATCCTTCCAGAGACACATTCGACACATTTTACGTAAATGGCCCAACCCTTCTCAGGAGCCAGACATCGACCGTGCAGATAAGGGTCATGGAGAAGGAGAAGCCGCCTCTACAAGTGATCGCCCCCGGCAGGGTATTCAGGCCGGACGCGGTCGACGCCAGCCACTCTTTTATGTTCCACCAAGTGGAAGGTTTCATGGTAGACGAAAATATCAGATTCTCCGATCTGAAAGGCACGCTGTCGCTCTTTGCCAGGCAGATGTTCGGGGAGAAGACCCAGATAAGGTTCAGGCCGCACTTCTTTCCGTTCACAGAGCCGAGCGCGGAAGTCGACGTATCCTGCATAATATGCGCCGGCAAGGGCTGCCGCGTATGCAGCTACAAAGGGTGGCTGGAGATATTGGGCGCGGGCATGATAAATCCCAAGGTCTTTGAGGCCGTGGGCTACAACACAGAGAAGTGGACGGGCTACGCCTTTGGCATGGGGGTCGAGAGGATCGCCATGCTGACATACGGGATAAACGACATAAGGCTCTTCTACGAGAATGACGTTAGGTTCTTAAGGCAATTTTAATGAGGCAGCAACGCGAACTGTCATTGCGAGCGAAAACTCTGCTTGTACGTGGTGAGCGAAGCAACCTGGGATGTCCTAGATTGCTTCGTCGCGCGACACGAAACTAACCGCTCCTCGCAATGACGTTGGAGGATTAACGCAGCCATGAAGATACCTTTCAGCTGGTTAAAAGATTACGTAAATTTCGGGACTCTCAAAGCCGAAGAGGTGGCCGACAAGCTGACCATAATCGGGCTGGAAGTCGTGATGATAGAGAACATAGCGGGCGACTCCATATTCGATATAGAGGTCACACCGAACAGGCCCGACTGTCTGAGCATCCTCGGCATAGCCAGGGAGGCCGCGGCGTCAATGAATAGAAAGCTGAAGGCGCCGAAAGCGAAAGAGATAAAGGCCAAGATCAAAGAGAGGCCCTCTATAGAGATAAGGGACAAGAAGCTCTGCCCGCGCTATACCGGACGGATAATAAAGGACATAAAGATCGCGTCTTCACCAAAATGGCTCTCGAGCAAGCTCGAGAAGATGGATCTTAGGCCCGTAAATAACGTCGTGGATGTGACGAACTTCTGCCTCTTAGAGACAGGCCAGCCGACGCACGCTTTCGACTACGATAAACTGAAAGGTAAGATCATTGTCAGGCGCGCCCACAAAGCGGAGAAGATGGTCACGATAGACGGCAGAGAGAGGGCGCTCGATCCCGAAATGCTGGTGATAGCCGACGAAGAGAAGGCGATAGCCTTAGCCGGGGTCATGGGATCGAAGGAGACAGAAGTCACAGAGAAGACAAAGAATATATTGTTCGAGAGCGCCTATTTTGAGCCGGTCTCTATACGCAGGACATCGAGGAGGCTCGGTCTTATATCGGAGTCGTCCTGTAGGTTTGAGAGGTCGGTTGACATGGGGGGGGTCGTATCTACCTCAGACAGAGCATGCGCCCTTATTGCTGAACTATGCGGCGGAGAGGCCGGACCGCTACAGGATGTGGGCGCCAAAGACCCAAAGAGAGTAAAGATAAGCCTGGGGCCCGAGAAGGTCAAGAAGGTGCTCGGGGTCGACATATCAGACTCGGACATAAAGAAGGCATTATCATCTCTCCATCTCGATGTTGGGCCCTTGAGTAAAGGGGCCATGGCTGTATCTGTGCCGACATTCAGGCAGGATCTCAAGACAGATGTCGATCTGGTAGAAGAGATAATAAGGATGTACGGATATGACAAGCTCAGATCGACCATGCCGACAATAGTCGGGCACCCGCAGAGGGTGGAGAGGCCGCGGGAGCTCCTGGACACGACCAGAGAGGCCCTCGTCGCGCTGGGGCTCGATGAGATCATTACGTACAGTCTTGTCTCTAAAGATGAGACGGGCTATATAGAGGAGATCGACGAGGAGAAGATCATAGTAATACAAAACCCGCTGAGCATAGAGCAGGAGATCATGAGGCCGACGCTTATACCGGGGATGCTCCATACGGTGGAGTGGAACCTGAACAGGGGCAACAAAGATCTGCGGCTCTTCGAGGCCGGCAGGACATACTCGAAGAAAGGCAAGCACTACAACGAAGAAGAGAGCCTATCGATTGCTCTCATCGGAGAGCGAGGGGCGAGCTGGGAAGAGAGGTCCCAGTTCTCATTCTTCGACATGAAGGGTATCCTGGAGATGCTCTTCGAGAGGCTGGGCGTATCAGGCGCAATCTTCAAAAACGCGAATTTTCCCGCCTTCCTGACAGGGGAAGCGGCCACTATAGAGATATCTAATGAGAGGATAGGATTCTTGGGAGGGGTAAGACAGGGGGTTCTTGACAAGTTCGACATAAAGACCGAAGCCCTCATCTGCCAGATATCCCTGAGCAAACTCTTCGGACATGTGAACCTCGAGAAGAAATTTCGGGAGATGCCTAAATTCCCTTCAGCAAAGAGAGATATATCGATAATAATAAAGAAGGATGTAGCCTACCACACCATAATATCCACCATGAAGGAAGAGGGCGGCCGGCTGCTTGAGAATATCGAGCTCTTTGATCAGTACATCGGGCCTCAGATACCCCACGACTCAAGGAGCCTTGCTTATTCGATCGAATACAGGGCCGAAGATAAGACGCTTACCGACGACGAAGTCGCGCGGCTGCACAGCAAGGTATGCGATGCCCTTGTGCAGAAGCTCGGTGCGACTATAAGATGATCCTACTCCGCGCTACAGCGTGCAAGCGCTGGTAAGCGCTTTGTAGAGATTGCAGCGATTCCTACGAAGCCTGTACCAGTGTTAGCAAGTTGAAAGGCGAAGTAGAATGATCCTTGAAAAAGGCGCCTTGCGGAGTTATAATGTAAGTGAAAGCTCCCTGCTGTGTTCGTAACGGATCGACACATTTGATCCAACACTATCGTTAATGGGAACCTAACTTCGCCTGCGCGTTTTTCGCCTGGCGAGAGGGTACCCACCTTTAAAGACGGGGTTCGAATTGTTGATGCGGACGGCACAGCGGGGTTTTTATTCGCTGTATTCCTCTGGGAGCAAGTGCGCGTGGCAAGCAGGACTCGCCTCCGCTTGTCGCTCGCTCGGGGATGCGCGCCCCTCGCTCGCTGTGATTGAAATCGCAAATTGTCATAAAAATGTCATAATCTAAATGGCGCGTTTGTATTAGCGATTTCAAACAGTCGCTCCGGCGAGCCCTGCTTGCCACGCAACGAACCCAGAGAAATGTCGCTCATGCATGATGGGGAGAGATATGGATCTATTCGAAGATAAGAAGATGGTAAAGACTGTAGAGCGGCATAAAGCGCCCCTCGCGGCGCGAATGAGGCCGAGGACGCTTGAAGAGTTCGCGGGCCAGGAGCACATACTCGGCGAAGGCAAACTTCTCAGGCGTGCCATAGACGCCGATAGGATCTCATCGCTTATCCTCTACGGCCCTCCCGGCACAGGCAAGACCACCCTCGCGTACGTCATAAGCAACATCGCGAAGTCGCACTTCGAGAAGATAAATGCCACCACGAGCAGCGTCGCCGAGATGCGCGCGGTCCTCGGCCGGGCGAAAGACCGGATGAGGCTTGACGGCAGGAGGACGATCTTCTTCATAGACGAGATACACAGGTTTACAAAGGCCCAACAGGATGTCCTTATGCCGGACATCGAGGAGGGCAACCCAATATTGGTAGGCGCGACGACTCACAACCCATACTTTTCCATCATCTCCCCGCTTATCTCGCGCTCCCAGATATTCGAGCTGAAGGCGCTTGCTGAAGGCGCTATAGAGGATATACTTAATAAGGCCCTGCGCGATAAGGATAGAGGGCTAGGCGCGATGAAGGTTGAGGCGGAGAGAGGGGCGCTCAGGCATATAGCCAAAAGGTCCGAAGGCGATGCCAGGCGCGCGCTGAATGCCATGGAAGTGGGCGTGCTCACAACGAGCCCTGACAAGGGCGGCGTTATACGCTTCGGCCTGAAGGACGCTGAGGAGTCTATACAGAAGAAGGCTCTCTTATACGACAAGAACGAAGACGGCCACTATGACACCATATCGGCCTTCATAAAGAGCATGCGCGGCACAGACCCGGACGCGGCCCTCTACTGGCTCGCGAAGATGATACGCGCGGGGGAGGACCCTAGGTTCATAGCCCGCAGGATAGTGATATGCGCAGCCGAGGACGTGGGCAACGCCGATCCGCAGGCGATCGTCGTAGCCAATGCCGCGCTCCAGATATCGGAATTTGTCGGCATGCCGGAGGCGAGGATACCGCTGGCGCAGGCGACCGTTTATATCGCGTGCGCGCCGAAATCGAACGCGGCTTACCTGGGCATAGAAATGGCCCTCTCCGACGTAGAGAAGGCCCGCGTCCAGGAAGTCCCGGACCATCTCAAGGATGCTACTGGCGATGGAGACGGTAGGTTGGGCCATGGGCAGGGGTATAAATACGCGCACGATCACGCTGACCACTATGTAGAGCAGGAGTATATGCCCGAGAAGAAGAGATACTATATACCAACAACGATCGGATACGAGAAGAAGATAAAGGACTGGCTGGAATATTTGAAAAAGGGTCAAGGGTCAAGGGTCAAGGGGCAATAGGAGTATACATGAAAAAGAAGGGGTTAATATTGCTATCAGGGGGAC
>JBDRDE010000241.1:0-4931 GCA_043821065.1 Candidatus Omnitrophota bacterium | reverse complement strand
GTGCCATATAAAGGATGATATGCAGGAGATCTATGACAAGCTTCTCTTGGCTGATCGCCTTGTGGTCGCGACACCGACATTCTTTATGGGCGTACCCGCGCAGCTTAAGGTGATGATAGACAGGTGCCAGTCTCTATGGGCCAAGAGATTCATACTGAAACAACCCCTGCGCAAAGACGATAAGAAGAGACGCGGGTATCTATTGGCCGTCTCAGGCCTCGATAAGGATGAGGCCTTTATAGGCTCGAAGCAGACCCTGAAGGCCTTCTTCTATATACTCGGGTTCAAATATGACGGCGAACTTCTCATTCACGGCGTAGATAACCTGGGCGATATAAAAAAGGCCGAAGGCGCCCTGGAAAATGCCAAGACCATGGGAGAGAAGATCGATGCAGAGATGTAATAATTACAAAGAGAATGTGGAAGGCTGCTCCTGCACATATAAGTCGTGCGGCAAGAGGGGGGTCTGCTGCGAATGCGTAAGGTACCATATCGCCAGCGGAGAGATCCCGGGATGCTTCTTCCCTAAAGAGGCTGAGAAGACGTACGACAGGTCTGTAGAAAACTTCATAAAAACACAGAAATGAGAAGGGTACAATATGACTGAACACGCGAAACTACAAAAATGGGTAAAAGATTGCGCTAAACTATGCGCGCCTGACGAGATAGTTTGGATCACAGGATCCTCAGAGGAGAAAGATAGGCTGCAGGAAGAGGCCTTGCAGACAGGGGAGCTTATACGCCTCAACCAGCAGAAACTTCCAGGTTGTGTCTACCATAGGACGGCGCTCAATGATGTGGCCCGAACAGAGAACCTCACCCTTATATGCACCCGTAAGAAAGATAACGCCGGGCCGAACAATCATTGGATGGCTCCGAAGGCGGCTTATAAGAAAGCGGCTGAGATATTCAAGGACTCGATGAAAGGGAGAAAGATGTATGTCATACCATTCTCCATGGGGCCGGTCGGTTCGCCTTTCAGTAAGATAGGCGTAGAGCTTACAGACAGTATATACGTGGTACTCAATATGCGCATAATGACGCGCATAGGAGACGAGGTCCTCAAGGTCCTCGGCACTGACGGTGAATTTACCAAGTGCCTGCACGGAAAAGCTGACCTTGACTTAAACAGGCGCTACATAATGCATTTTCCCGAAGACAATACAATATGGTCTGTGGGATCGGGTTACGGCGGCAACGTACTTTTGGGAAAGAAATGCATGGGCCTTAGGATAGCCAGTTATCAGGCGTCCAAAGAGAAGTGGATGGCAGAACATATGCTTATACTGGGCATAGAAAAACCCAGCGGGCACATAGACTACATCGCGGGCGCTTTTCCCAGCGCGTGCGGCAAGACCAACCTTGCCATGCTCATACCACCCGAAGGATTAAAGGTAAAAGGCTATAGGATTTGGACTGTAGGGGATGACATAGCCTGGATGAGGGTCGACTCAGATGGCCGGCTATGGGCGATAAATCCCGAAGCGGGTTTCTTCGGTGTGGCGCCCGGTACAAACTCAAAGACCAATCGCAACGCCATGGAGACAATAAAAAATAATACCATATTCACAAATGTCCTTTTAAAGCATGATGGAACTGTTTGGTGGGAAGAGGGCGACGGCCAACCGCCTTCGAGCGGCATAGACTGGAAAGGGCTCCCATGGAGACCTGGGATGAAAGACACGGATGGAAAGCTTGTAAAAGGCGCGCATCCGAACGCCAGATTTACAGCGCCGATAGACCAGTGCCCATCTATCTCTAACAGGGTCGAGCACCACCATGGCGTGCCTATATCCGCTATAATATTCGGCGGGCGCAGGGCGCATCTCGCGCCTCTTGTATACGAGTCCTTCAATTGGCAGCATGGCGTATATGTGGGCGCCTCTATTGCTTCAGAGCGCACCGCCGCTCAATACGGCAAACAGGGTGAGGTCAGGCGCGACCCTATGGCGATGCTGCCCTTTTGCGGCTATAACATGGGAGATTACTTCAAGCATTGGCTTAAGATGGGCAAGACCATGAAACGCCCTCCTAAAATATTCCATGTCAATTGGTTTCGGCAGGACGAGCATGGTAAGTTCTTGTGGCCGGGGTTTGGCGACAATCTTAGGGTGTTGGAATGGATAATAGACAGATGTAACGGCGAAGTAGGAGCCCAGGAGACGCCTGTAGGGTATCTTCCCAGAGTGGAAGATATAAATATGACAGGTCTCAGCCTCCCTAAAGGCGTTTTAAGAAAAGTGCTCAATATAAATAATCAAGAATGGCTCAAGGACCTTGAAGGGCTGAGCGCCTTCTTTAAAAAATTCGGCAGGAGGCTTCCGAAAGAGATCAGAAACGAGCACGCCGCGTTCAAGAAGAGACTCCAAAAAGGAGCCAAATAGATGTTCAGGATGATGTGCAAATCCAAGATACACAGAGCGACCATAACGAAGAAGGATCTTCACTACTCCGGAAGTATCGGAGTGGATAAGGCCCTTCTGGAAGCGAGCGATATCCTGCCAAATGAGATGGTGCAGGTCCTCAATCTTAATAACGGAGAACGGTTCGAGACTTATATTGTCGAAGAAGAGGAGGGCTCAGGCACTATAGCGCTCTATGGCCCGGCGGCCTACAAGGGCGAAGCAGGGGATCTTGTTATCATCATATCCTACGGGATATTCGACGAGAAAGAGACGAGACAGGCTGTATCCAGGGTCGTGCTGGTAGACGGTAAGAACAAGATCACAAAGAAGAAGGAAAAGTCAAATGAGGCCTAGACTTATGGAGCGTAGCGACATAAGTCTGTGGCCGAATTTGATTGCGAGGAGCGCAGCGACGAAGCAATCTAGGCCTAGATTGCTTCGCTTCGCTCGCAATGACAATTATTATGGCCCCATTTAACATAGCGAAATTCCCGGAGCCGGTCCTTGCCAAGAAGAGCAAGTCCATAGAGCTTGTAACGGGCGATGAGCGTGATCTTCTCGATAAGATGCTCGAAACGATGTATCTCAACCAGGGCATAGGGCTGGCCGCGCCTCAGGTGGGTATATCTAAGAGGGCCATAGTAGTCGATGTCGGAGAAGGGCCCATAAGCCTTATCAATCCTATCGTCGTAGAGAAGAAGGGCCAGGAGATAAGCAAAGAAGGCTGTCTTAGCCTGCCGGAGGTCACAGTAGAAGTAAAGAGGGCCGAGTGGGTAAAATATAGAGGCCTCGACAGGGAAGGCAAACTTATTGAGAATGAAGCCGGAGGCCTTCTGGCCAGGGCGATACAGCACGAAATAGACCATCTCGACGGCAGACTTATCATAGACTACGCCAATCCGATAAAGAGGATCTTTATAAAAAGGCGCCTTATCAGGAACAGACAAGCCTGAGCATACATGCCATCCCGGCTGTCCGCCGAAGGCGGACGTGCCGGGATGGCAACATCCTGGATTCCGGTATTGCTCACCAGTAGGTAACTCCGGCTCGCAAACCGGAATGACAATACTAATGCCGAATGAACCGGTAATTATCCACGAGATAGAGACCAACCTCACTCCCATAGACTGTCTAAAGCTGTTCGAAGAGAGATCTCACCTATTCTTTTTGGACAGCGGCATGGACTCCCAGAAGCTGGGCAGATATTCTTTTCTCGGGTTCGACCCATTCCTGACACTTCGTTCTAAGGCCGGACAGATAGAAATAATAGAGAATGGCCGAGTGAGGGCTTTTGCTGGAAACCCATTCCTTATCTTAAAGGATATCTTAAAGAGGTTTAAGATAGAGGGATCAGAGACGCACCTTCCTTTTACATGCGGGGCGGTTGGGTACTTCGGATATGATCTCTGCCACCATCTCGAGAAGATCCCCTCCTGTACTGTAGATGACATGTCTATCCCCGATATGCATATATCACTATATGACACATCCATAGCCTTCGACCACTTAAGAGACAAGGTCTTTGTATCCTCAAGCGGCCTTCCCGAATTAGATCCGGCGAAGAGAGAACTCCGCGCCTTACGCCGCATGGACCGGATAATGGGGATGATAAGTGACGCCGCGGGGGCTACGCGCAAAGAGAGGATCACTGATGGGCCGCTTGAAGAGCCCCATATAATATCTAATTTTACAAAACCCGGATACATAGACGCTATCATCAAGGCGAAAGAGCACATAGCCATGGGAGATATATATCAAGTGAACCTGTCTCAGAGGCTCTCCTGCGATATCGCCATCCCGCCTCGTGCCCTTTTCGAGCGATTAAGGGCCATAAACCCGGCGCCTTTCTCGGCTTTTCTGGATCTTGGCGATCTTAAGATAGTAAGCGCTTCCCCGGAAAGATTTCTATGTAAGAGAGGCGCGAATATACACACAAGGCCGATAAAAGGGACGAGGCCGAGAGGCATAGATCCCGCGGATGATGAGAGAATGAAGATAGAGCTTATATCGAGCGCCAAGGACCGCGCTGAGCACGTGATGATAGTCGACCTCGAGCGAAACGACCTGGGCAGGATATGCCAGCATGGTTCTGTGCTTCCAACGGAATTTATCGCACTCGAGACGTACGCAACGGTCTTTCATCTGACATCTACAGTAGGGGGCATATTGAGGCAGGATGTGGACGCGGTAGACTGCCTCATGAACTGTTTTCCCGGAGGGTCAATTACAGGCGCGCCGAAGATACGTTCTATGGAGATCATAGACGCTCTTGAGCCGACAAGGCGTTCAGTATATACGGGGTCCATAGGCTACATAGGTTTCGACGGCGATATGGATACATCGATAGTCATAAGGACATTTATCATAAAGGGCAAGAAGGCCTATTTTCAAGTAGGCGGAGGGATAGTGGCCGACTCGGATCCCGAGATGGAATACGAGGAGACGCTCCATAAAGCGCGGGCGCTAGTCGACGCGCTCGGCCCATGTCATTCCGGCCGAGCCGTTTGTCATCCTGAGCGTCGAAGC
>JBDRDE010000240.1:0-14147 GCA_043821065.1 Candidatus Omnitrophota bacterium | reverse complement strand
ATGGGCATCATGCCCAAAAGAAACATACACATAGGCTCAGCGTCACTGTCTGTAAGTGTAGCAGGCTCATATAAGGTAGAGGACCTAGACATAGGATACAGGATACCCAAGGCATTCCTCTTAGCCTTTGCCGCAAGCAATATCCCAGATGACACAAGCTTATGGACAGGCAACGTATGGCCTCTTATAGAGCTTGTAAACACCCAGTACATGGCCTTAACAGGCACTGATGAGCCGCTTATCGACATAGATATCGAGACAGCAACAGCGGAAGACCTAGCAGAAGCATTAAAGAGAAAGAAAGATATCCATATAAACCTACCCCCTATACAGAGACTTGACTTCGACTCTAGTGATGAGCTCGAGATGGCTCAGGAAGCGCTGAAAGCTGTGTAAACAGGCGGGGACCGGCAGAGGTTTGCCGGAGCGACTATTTGAAATCGCGCACACCTCTTTCGCGCCATCTAGATTATATGCTTTTTAGCATAGTGCGTGATTTCAATTACAGCGAGCAAAAGGCGCGCTCCTTTTGCGAGCGACAAGCGGAGGCAAGCCTCTGCCGGTAGACCGCCTGCTGAGATAGCTGCAGGCCTATAGCAGCGCTCCAAGCGAAGGACAGCCCAGCGGTCGCCAAGATTCCGGCACTCGTCCCGTTAGACCTAAATGGTCTAACGGGACTCGCCGATTTGAAACAGCGGCTCGGCCGGAATGACATGGAGCTTGACAATGTTATCATTTTATGATAACATTATATGGGAGGAATAAAGCGTATATGAAGATAAGACTTAGGATCAAAGAGATAGCTAAAGAGAGAGGGATGACGCTCAGTGAAATCGCGGGAAGATTAGGAATTCCGCGATCGAATATGTCCGCGATCGCTTCAGGCGCGAGAGGCGTCTCTCTGAAAGCTTTATATAAGATCGGTAAGATCCTTGATTGCGGCATAGAGGAACTTTTTTCGCAGGATCAAGGATCGGCGGTTTTCAAAGATGCGAAGGCTCAAAGATCGTTGAAAATAATTGAGGACCGGAATTACGATGGGAGCGACAAGACTTGGGTGAATAGAGCTATGCTGGCACAGAAAGCGCATTATGGCTCTGCGCGGAGAGGGGAGCAATGACAAAGAAGAAGATCTGCGATCCTTACGTGGAGATCCTGGACGCGTTCAATCATAAGGGTATAGATTATGTTGTGGTCGGGATGTCCGGCATAAATTATTACGCCTCTCAGGCGCGTGACACATTTGTTACTCAGGATTATGATATATTTGTAAAGCCGGCAATCGATAACATAAAAAAGGTGATCTCTGTTTTTGAAAAACAGGATTACAGTTTGGCTACAGGAACAAAAAAACTAGATAAGAGATCGGTGAAGGACATTGTAAAAGACAGAAAGACTATCATTGCCGTGGATCCTTATGGGATAGCCTTTGACCTGATCTTGGCCGTTTCAGGGTATACTTTTAGCCAAATGCAGAGGGGCGCTAAGATCTTTAAAGTCGGCAATATACCTATAAAAGTGGCAAAACTCAGCAAACTCCTTATGTCGAAAAAGGTTGCCGGAAGAGAGAAAGACAGGCTTTTTCTGAAAAGATATGAGCTTATATTAAAAGAAAAAGAGGGTTAGAGAAAAACACTTGACAGATACGGGGTGTATATGTTAATATTTACCCTCAATAAATAAAGGAAGAGCAATGAAGACATATCTAGCGAAGGACAGTGAAGTTACGAGAAGCTGGTTCGTAGTGGACGCCAAGGACAAGGTCCTGGGCAGGCTCGCTACGCAGATAGCTACAGTGCTGCGCGGCAAACACAAGACGAGCTTCACGCCCCATGTGGACTGCGGCGACGGCGTTATAGTCATAAACGCTAAGGAGCTTAAGGTAACTGGGAAGAAGATGGAGCAGAAGCTCTACAAGACATATTCCGGCTACCCCAGCGGCTTAAAGGAGAAGACGCTCGAGACGATGTTAGCGAGCAAACCGACCAAAGTAATAATGCTGGCGGTGAAGAACATGCTTCCCAAAAATAAGATAGGCGCCAAGATGATAAAGAGACTTAAGGTCTACGCTGACGGCAAGCACGATCAGCAGGCCCAAAAACCTAAGGAGCTTAAGATTGGTTGATATAAAGACAGAGATCGCGACAGGCAAAAATACCGATAAATACCGCGCCACGGGCAGAAGGAAAGAGGCCTCGGCAAGGATAATGATACAGTCCGGAGACGGCAAGATAAAGGTCAACAAGCGGGTCTTCGAGGAGTACTTCATAAGAGAGACGCACAGGCTGATCATCATGCAGCCTTTCAATATCACAAACACAAAGGGCAAGTTCAATGTCACGGTCAATGTGGCAGGCGGCGGAATGACGGGACAGGCCATGGCCGTCAGGCATGGTATATCCAGGGCGCTGGTATTGGCGGATGAGGCCTACAAGAAGGCGCTGAAGACCGGCGGATTTCTTACGCGCGACTCGCGCAGGAAAGAGCGCAAGAAGTACGGCCAGAAGCGCGCCCGCAAAAGGTTCCAGTATTCGAAACGATAAAGATTCCGGTATGCTCGCCTGCATGAAAAACACAGGCTCGCAACCGGAATGACAGAGGCAGACTTAAAGATCCTACTTCGCGTTTCGCGGGAGTAGGATTTTTTTTCTTCTTCGCCGAGCTTATGAAATATGAAAGAGTGGCTATGAAGAATCGGTATCGATTCTGCGAAGCCCAAGACATCTTTGAAGTTCTTTTATGGGCGAAGCAGAATTTATTTGCAATTTAATACGTTTCGTATATACTATACGTTATTACTTTCTAATTAGTATATAAGAGATCCCGGTATTTCTCGCCGCGTGTAAACAGCAGCTCGAAAACCGGGATGACATGGGGGGAGTTAAATATGCTAAAAGTAGGGATAGTAGGGGCAACGGGCTACACGGGCGAAGAGCTTGTCAGGATCATATCGAGGCATTCGAACGCTACCATAACATCTTTAACGGCCGTCATAGATAAGCCGGCGAAGATATCACAGATATTCCCGTCTCTTGCGGGAAGGTGCGATGTTGTCTGCAAAGAGCTGGATGTCGATGAGGTATCGAAGGCCTGCGACCTGGTCTTTCTGGCGCTTCCTCACAAGGTCTCGATGAAGTACGCCGGGCAATTCTTAAAGAACGGCAAGAAGGTCATCGATCTCAGCGCCGATTACAGGCTCACTGCTGCGATGTATGAGAAGTGGTACGATGCCCAGCATACGGACTGGGATAATCTAAAGGAAGCCGTTTACGGCCTGCCCGAGTTGTATAGAGAGAAGATAAAGAAGGCGCAGCTGATAGCCAACCCCGGATGTTATCCCACATCCGTGATTTTGGGAAGCATCCCTATTATCAAGCAGGGGATCGCGAAGGTCGATACCATAATCGCCGACTCAAAGAGCGGGGCCACGGGCGCAGGTAGAAAGGCGGCCCTTGCGCTCTGTTTTTCTGAGGTTAACGAAAGCCTCAAGGCATATAGGGTCAATACCCATCAGCATAAGCCTGAGATAAACCAGGAGATGGCAAAGCTGACAAATAAGGTGGTGGATGTAATATTTACACCCCATCTCGTCCCCATGAATAGGGGTATTCTATCTACCATATATTTTAAGTTGAAGAAAGAGATAGACACTAAAGAACTGGTCAGCGTCTACAGGAAGTTCTACAGGACAGAGCCTTTTGTCAGGGTATCATCCGAAAGGTTGCCCGAGACGAGGGACGTGGTAAACACCAATTACTGCAATATTGGCGTCACAGTTACCGGCTCTATGGCGATAGTCGTATCTTGCATAGACAACCTTATAAAGGGCGCCGCGGGCCAGGCCGCGCAGAATATGAATATAATGTGCGGTTTCGATGAGAAGGAAGGTCTGATCACATGATAAAGATAAGAGGCGGGGTTACCGCGCCTAAGGATTTCAGGGCCGCGGGGATGAACTGCGGTATTAAAAGGAGAAAGAAAGACATAGGCCTTATAGTCTCCGGCGTACCGGCCGTAGCGTGCGGTGTCTTCACGCAGAACAGGGTGAAGGCGGCGCCTGTGCTTGTGTCGAAAGAGCATCTTACCAAGACCCTGGCCCGCGCTGTCATAGTCAACAGCGGCAACGCTAATTGCTGTACAGGCGACAGAGGCCTAAAAGACGCCTATCGCATGACGGAGCTTACGGCCCTGGCGCTCGGCATCAACAAGGAGGATGTCCTGGTAGCGTCAACTGGTATAATCGGAGAGCACCTGCCCATGGAGAAGATAGAGGCGGCTATTCCCCAGCTGGCCGATAACTTAAGCCGGGAAGACGGATATGATGTCGCTGAGGCCATCATGACCACGGATAAGGTTGCCAAAGAGGCGGCATGCAAGATAAAGATAAAAGGCAGGGATGTGACCATAGGCGCGGCAGCCAAGGGCGCCGGCATGATCCACCCAAACATGGCGACGATGTTATGTTTTATAACAACAGATGCCTATATCACTAGAAGGGCATTGAAGCTCTCCCTCTTGGATGGGGTCGACAAGTCCTTCAACGCCATCTCTGTCGATGGCGACATGAGCACGAACGACACGGTCATAGCGCTAGCGAACGGGACCGCAGGCAACGACCTTCTCGACAAAAGAGACAGGGACTTCCCGGCCTTCTGCGAAGCGGTCAGCTGGATCACGGAGCATCTGGCTAAGGCGATGGTGAGAGATGGCGAAGGCGCGACGAAGTTCGTGCAGATAAATATAAAGAACGTCAAGACTATCGAGGGGGCAAAGAGGATCGCGAGAAAGCTCGCGACATCCACGCTCTTCAAGACGGCCCTCTTCGGCCAAGACCCGAATTGGGGCAGGATAGCGGCATCTGTGGGATCGAGCGGCGTTATATTCGATCCGTTGAGGCTCGATATATATCTTGGCAAGACGAAGGTCGTCAAGGGCGGATCCAATCATGTGAAGGACAAGGCCGCCTTGAAGAGATTGTTCAAACATAAGGATATAGATGTCACCGTAGACTTAAACGGCGGAAGCAAGGACTACAGCATGTGGACCTGCGACCTGTCGAGCGATTATGTCAGGATAAACGCTGACTATAGCACCTGAATGGAAAAACGGTTGTTTAGGTCGTAGGTCGTAGGTCGTAGGTCGTAGGTCGTAGGTCGTGGTTGAAAATGCCACGACCTAAGAGCTAAGAGCTACGACCTAAGGCACTCTATAGCGGGAGTTATGCAAGAAGCCATAAAGAAGGTCGAAGTACTGATAGAAGCGCTGCCCTACATAAAGGCCTTCCAGGGGAAGGTCATAGTGATAAAATACGGCGGCAGCATCATAGTGGATAAAAAGAAGCGCAAGAACATCCTTGAGGATATCATATTCATGAATTACGCCGGGATGTATCCTGTGATAGTTCACGGGGGCGGACCGTATATAAACAAGAGGCTCAAGAAGAAGAGGATAAAGTCGCGCTTCGTTCGAGGCTTGAGGGTCACCGACGATAAGTCTATAAACGCGATAAAAGAGGTCATCGCGAGGGTCAACAGGCAGATCGTAAATGAGATAAGGCAGCTCGGAGGGAAGGCTCAGGGCCTGACGCGGAAGAACCATATTGTCAAGGTAAAGAAGAACACAAGGTTTGGCAATATCGGATATGTAGGAGAGATAGTATCCATAAATACGCACAGGATAGAGGAGGTGCTCAGGCGCGGCGTTATACCGGTGATCTCTCCGCTCGGTATAGGAAAAGACGGCATGACCTACAATATAAACGCCGACGACGCGAGTGCGGCCGTGGCTAAGCACCTAAAGGCCCAGAAACTCGCGCTCTTAACGAACGTAGACGGTATATATAGGAACAAGAATGACAGGAATTCTCTCATATCCACTCTTACTATCAAGCAGGTTAGAGGGCTGATGGCCAGAAGGAAGATAGGCGAAGGTATGATACCCAAGGTAAAAGGGTGCATAGCCGCTTTAAAAGATGGCGTTAACAAGATACACATTATAAACGGCGGTCTTACGCACGCGCTCCTTTTGGAAATATTCACTGACGAAGGGATAGGCACGCAAATAGTGAAAGGCAAGGGCTGATCTATATGAGCACAGGGTCTGTGATCGATCTGTATAAAAAGTATGTGATGCCGACTTATACGCAGATGCCTTTGGTATTGGCTAAAGGCAGAGGCGCCAGGGTATGGGACGCGGACGGCAACGAGTATCTGGACTTCTTTCCCGGGTGGGCGGTAAGCGGCCTTGGCCATTGCCACCCCAAAGTAACGGCCGCCCTGGCCAAACAGGCCGGGCGGATCATGCATGTCTCCAATAATTACTACAGCGAGATGCAGGGGCTGCTCGCCAAGAAGATCATAGAGCACTCCTTTCCTGGAAAGGTCTTCTTCGCGAATAGCGGAGCCGAGGCGAACGAATGCGCCATAAAGCTGGCGAGAAAGTACGGCAATAAAGATAATAGATATGAGATAGTAACGATGTTAGGCTCTTTTCACGGCAGGACCATGGCTACGATAACCGCTACAGGCCAGGATAAAGTCAAAGTGGGCTTCGCGCCTCTATTGGAAGGATTTAAGCATGTCCCGTTTAACGATATCGACGCCCTTAAAGGAGCCATAAGCGATAAGACCGTGGCTATTATGATGGAGCCTATACAGGGCGAGGGCGGTATAAATGTAGCCGATAAGGATTACCTGGAGAAGGTAAGGAAGTTGTGCGATGAGAAAGATATGCTCTTGATATTCGATGAGGTCCAGACGGGCATGGGCAGGTGCGGCAGATTCTTCGCTTACCAGCATCTCGGGGTTCAGCCGGACGTCATGACCCTGGCCAAATCATTGGGCAGCGGAGTGCCTATAGGCGCGGCCGTTGCGGCCGAAAGGGTGGCGTATACCCTCACCCCCTCAAGCCACGCTTCCACATTCGGAGGCAGCCCTATCTGCTCGAGCGCGGCCCTGGCGACATTCGAGGCCATAGAGAAGGAGGGCCTACTGGACAACGCCATCGCTATGGGGGAGTATATTAGAGAGAAGATCGCCGATCTAAGGAAGAAGTATGCGTTTATTAAGAATGTCAGGGGTGTCGCGCTCATGATAGGCGTCGAACTCGACATAGAAGGAGAAGATATCTACAAAGAGTGCCTGAAGAGAGGCCTCCTGATAAACTGCACGCAGAAGACGATATTAAGGATAATGCCGCCGCTCGTGGTGACAAGAAAAGAGATAGACAAGGCGGTCTCTATCCTCGATAAGGTATTTGAGGATATCTATGCTAAAAAGTAAAGATCTTATATCGATAAGAGACTTAAGCGCCAAAGAGATAGGTGACATCTTTGAGCTCGCCTCAAAGCTGAAAAAGGATAAGCTTTTCAAAGAGCCCTTAAAGGGCAAAACGATCGCCCTTATATTCCAGAAGCCCTCGAACAGGACGAGGGTCTCTTTTGAGGTTGGAGCCGAACAGCTCGGGGGGCACGCTATCTATCTCGGGCCTGACCAGATAAAACTCGGAGTCAGGGAGAGCGTATCCGATGTCGCCAAGGTCCTTTCCAGATACATAGACGGCATAGTGGCCAGGACGTATAAACACACCGATATACTGGAATTGGCGAAGAGCTCCACTGTGCCGGTCATAAACGGTCTCAGCGACCTTCTGCATCCGTGCCAGGGCCTAAGCGATATATTCACCATAAGAGAGAAGTTCCCGGATCTGGGATCTGTGAAGCTCGTCTTTATAGGGGACGGCAATAATGTCCTGAATTCATTGATGCACTGCGCCGCCATAGAAGGTATGAAGATGCGCGTTGTGAACCCTAAAGGATATGGGCCGAGAGAAGAGATAAAGAAGGGCGTACTGGAACTTGCAAAAAATAGCGGGGCGGATATATCCTTCTCATGTGACCCCGTCTCCTCTGTCAATGGCGCGGATATTATATATACGGATGTCTGGATAAGCATGGGGCAGGAAGACCAGAGAGAGAAGAGACTCAAGGCCTTCAAGGGTTTTCAGGTAAGCAGCGCCCTTTTGGAGAAAGCGAAGAAGGGCTGCAAGGTCATGCACTGCCTGCCTGCGCACAGAGGCGAAGAGATAACTGATGAGGTGCTCGACGGGCCCGGTTCGATAGTCCTGGACCAGGCAGAGAACAGGCTGCATGTCCAGAAGGCGTTGCTGTATCTATTGCTGAAATAATAAGATTCGGTTCGCGGTGTGCGGTGATCGGTTAGCGTGCGGCACACAACCGCGCACCGCAAACCGCTAACCGTGACTAGTTAGGAGTTCAATTATGAAAAGAGTAGTTCTAGCGTATTCGGGCGGGCTCGATACATCAGTCGCTATTAAGTGGCTCCGCGAGAGGGGCTTCATCGTTGACGCTTATATGGCCGATGTCGGACAAGGCGGAGATTTTAAAACGGCCAAAAATAGGGCGATCAAAGCCGGGGCGGATTCGGTGATAATAGATGATCTTAAAAGAGAGTTTATTGATGACTTCGTATTTCCTTCGCTCAAGGCAAATGCTCTATATGAAGGAAGATACTACCTAGCTACGGCCTTGAGCAGGCCTGTGATAGCCAAGGGGCTTGTGAGGGCCGCCAGGCGCCTCAATGCGCAGTTTATCTCTCACGGCTGTACAGGCAAAGGGAACGACCAGGTGAGATTTGAGGTCTCTATCGGGGCCCTCGATTCAAAGCTCTCTGTCATAGCACCTGTGAGAGAATGGGAATTCCCTTCAAGAGAGGCGCAGATAAGATACGCTAAGGTAAATAATATACCTATAGATGTTACCAAGAAGAGCCCTTATTCTATAGACAAGAACCTCTGGGGCATGTCTATAGAGTGCGGCGTACTTGAGGACCCATGGAAAGAGCCGCCGAAAGATATATACCAGATGACGAAGGACCCTTCATCGGCGCCGAAGAGACCTAAGTACATAACGATAGGTTTTCGCAAGGGCATCCCCGTCTATTTAAACGAAAAGAGGGTAAGACCCATCGACCTGATAAAGAGCCTAAATGAGGCAGGCGGCGCCTATGGTGTAGGCAGAGCAGATATGGTGGAGAACAGGCTCGTAGGTATAAAGTCGAGAGAGATATATGAGGCCCCCGCGGCCGAGATATTGGTAAAGGCGCATCAGGCCCTCGAGTCTCTGACGCTAGACAGGGAGCTCTCGCACTTTAAAGAGGCTGTTTCGCAAAAATACTCCGAGCTTATTTACTACGGCTTGTGGTATACACCGCTAAAGAAGGCGCTCGATAAATTTATAGACCAGACCCAGAAGAATGTTACTGGCACAATAAGACTGAAGCTCGAGCCGGGACTCGCTACGGTAGTGGGAAGAAAGTCTCCTTTCTCGTTATATAAAGAGGAACTAGCCACCTACTCAGAGAGAGACAAGTTCGATCAGAAACTGGCCAAAGGCTTTATAGAGATCTGGGGATTGCCGTATAGGAAATAGCTTGATTCGGTTAGCGGTGTGCGGTTTGCGTGTCGTGCGCTAACCGATTACCGCAAACCGCTAACCGATAACCGCTTGTAGGAGATTATTATGAAACTCTGGGGATCGAGGTTCGCAAAGAGGACGGACGCTTCCGTGCACGAATTCACATCGAGCATAGACTACGACAGTAAACTTGCTGAGTACGACATCGAAGGCTCCATAGCGCACGCCAGGATGCTGGGTAAGACCGGCATTATAGAGAAGAGGGACTCCGACAAGCTGGTAGCGGGTCTAAAATATCTCAGGAACAGCCTTAAGAAGGGGACACTCAAATTCAGTAAGTCCAAATATGAGGATATACACTCGGCTGTTACAGGCCTCCTGGAGAAGAAGATCGGCAAGGTGGCCCAGGAGAGGCTCCACACGGCCAGGTCGCGAAACGACCAGGTAAGCCTGGATATGAGGATGTACTGCAAGGATAATATAGATATGCTCGTGGGCCTCTTAACCGAGCTCCAGAAGGCTATACTGGATTTTTCAAAAGATAATATAGACGTCATCATACCGGCCTATACCCATATGCAACACGCGCAGTGCATCCTCATGTCGCATCAGATGCTCGCGTATGTTGAGATGATCGAGAGGGATAAGGATAGGCTCAGAGAGTCCAGGGTCAGGACCGACGAGATGCCCCTCGGTTCGGGGGCGCTTAGAGGCACGTCGCTCAATATAGACAGAAAGATGGTGGCCAAAGAGCTCGGATTCGCTAAGATCAGCCGAAACAGCATCGACGCTATCAGCGATAGAGACTTTATCATGGAGATACTCTCGGCGCTTATGATCCTGGGGATCCATCTTTCGCGATTCGCGGAGGACATGATATTATGGTCCACCAAGGAGTTCTCTTTTATAGAGCTCGACGACTCTTTCGCCACGGGCTCATCGATGATGCCGAACAAGAAGAACCCTGACGTCCTGGAGCTTATAAGGGGGCTCTCAGGGACCTTCTACGCCAACCTCTCTAGCGTCACGGTGATGATGAAGGGGCTGCCCCTATCTTACAACAGGGACCTCCAGCTGGATAAAGAGCCGCTCTTTAACTCCATAGAGATCCTGCAGGAGATATTGCCTCTTACGGCCAGGCTTATAAAAGGGCTGAAGATAAACAAGGAGAACGCGAGGAAGAAGGTTGTTGAGAATGAGTTCCTCTTTGCCACGGATATAGCGGAGATGCTGGTAATGAAGGGCCATTCCTACAGGGATGCACACGATATTACAGGAGCCATAATAAAGCATTGCATAAAACACGACGCCAACATATCCAGCCTTTCCGATACGAAGCTTAAAACTTTCTCGAGCTTTCTAACGGCCAGGATGGTAAAGAAGCTGTTGGACCCTGATAGGTCCATAGCCTCCGTCAAGTCACTGGGAGGCACGAACTCCGATATGGTCAGGGAAGCTATCAATAATTGGAAGAACAAATTAAACTATGCATGAATTCAAGTATAGGCATAACAACCTGTTCTGCGAATCGGTCGATGTCGCGAGCGTGGCCGAGAAGGTGGGAACGCCCTTCTATCTGTACAGCCACCAGACTCTCGTCGACCATTACCAGAAGATAAAGAGGGCGTTCTCGAGTGTCGGCCCCCTCATATGCTTCTCCATGAAGGCGAACTCCAATCTCGCCGTCTGCCGGGCCCTTACAAGAGAAGGGGCCGGGCTCGATATAGTCAGCGGAGGTGAGCTCTACAAAGCGCTCAAGCTTGGGGCGGACCCCGAAAAAATAGTCTTTGCCGGCATTGGAAAGAGCAGGCGCGAGATAGAGGACGCTATACGCGCCGGGATACTCTTTTTTAATGTGGAGAGTCTCCCCGAGATGGACCTTTTGGACAGCGTCGCAAAAGAGCTAAACAAGACAGTCGACGTATGTTTGAGGCTCAACCCTGATGTCGCGGTAAAGACGCACAGGTATATTGTGACCGGCATGAGCGAGAGCAAGTTCGGCATAGACTTCGAGGCGGCCCGGCGCGTACTGGAGCGCGCAGACGCCTTTGAAAATCTAAGGATAAAAGGCCTCCACGTGCACATAGGTTCTCAGATCACCCATGCCCGTCCATATGTGAGGGCGCTAAAGAGGGTCTACTCTTTTGTGAAGAGATCGCCCATTCCCCTGGAGTATCTGAACATAGGCGGCGGATTGGGTATCGTCTATAACAAAGAGAGGCCGCAGACGGCTAACAATTTCGCAAAAGCGGTCCTGCCTGTGATAAAGAATATAAAGCTCAAGCTTATACTGGAGCCGGGCCGTTTTATAGCGGGTAACAGCGGCATCCTAGTGACGAAGGTCTCTTACGTAAAAGAGAGCTATAATAAGAAGTTCGTAATAGTCGACGCCGGGATGAACGATCTCGTGAGGCCTTCTCACTATAGCGCCTATCACGCTATACAGCCGGTTATGCGCCATACGCAGAAGAGCTCACACTCCATGATAGCGGATATCGTGGGCCCCATATGCGAAAGCGGAGACTTCCTGGCGAAGGCGAGGCAGATGCCGCGAGTATCGCAGGGGGACTTCCTTGCTGTTATGAGCGCGGGGGCATACGGGTTTACCATGTCGAGCAACTATAATTCGCGCCCCAGGGCGGCGGAGGTCATGGTGGTAAAGGACAAGTTCTATATCGTCAGAGAGCGGGAGAACTATAAGGACCTGATCAGGGGCGAGATCATACCCAGGGAGCTTAGATGACGAACGAACTCCGCTTTACCAAGATGGTCGCCAGCGGAAATGACTTTATCGTTATCGACAACAGATCGGCCGAGAACCCCACCATGAAAGACTCTTTGCCGAGCGTGGCCAAGAGGCTCTGCGAGAGAAGGCTCTCGGCCGGGGCTGACGGAATGCTCGTGATAGAAGATTCGCGGAATGCCGATCTCAAGATGAGAATATTCAATCCCGACGGATCTGAGGTCGATATGTGCGGCAACGGTTCGAGATGCGCGGCCCTATACGCTTTGGAGAACGGCATCGCTCCAAAGCAGATGAAGATAGAGACCGGCGCTGGTATCATAGACGCCGAAGTCACGGGACTTAAGGTCAAGCTGAAGCTGACCGATCCAAAAGCCGTTAAGCTCAATAGAAAGATCCGCGTAGGCAAGAGATCCTATACTGTCCACACGATAAATACAGGAGTGCCTCATGTTGTGGTCTTCGTTAAAGATATAGAGAAGGTTGACGTTGCCGGACTGGGCTCCAAGCTGAGGTACCATAGGTTGTTTAAGCCGCGCGGGTCGAACGCGGACTTCGTAAAAGTAGAGAGCCTCAAAGAGATAAATGTCAGGACATATGAGCGTGGCGTCGAGGCCGAGACATACGCTTGCGGAACGGGCTCAGTGGCCTCGGCCATAATCGCGAATCTGGTCTTTGGGCTGAAGCCCCACATAGATGTTATTACCAAAAGCGGGGAGACCTTGAGGGTCTATTTTGCAGCGGGCAAGAATAAGGTAAAGGATGTATTTTTGGAGGGCGAGGCGAGAGTAGTGTTTCAGGGTAAAGTAAAGCTTGCGGCTATTTAATAATGTATTCCGCCTCGTAAACACGGCGGAATCAATTCGACCATATGATTTACGAAAATCACGATTTTCGTAAATCATGGTCTCATTGAGGAGGGGACGTATATGTTTAAGGGTTCTTTTGTGGCGCTTGTTACCCCGTTCAGGAACGGAAAGATAGATGAGAAGAGCTTTAGGGAGCTTATCAAGTTCCACCTGGATAGAGGGACCGATGGGATAGTCCCCTGTGGATGCACGGGTGAGGCCGCGACCATGTCGCACGATGAGCATAAGCGGTTGATGGATATAACTGTCGAGACTGTCGGAGGTAAAGTGCCTGTAGTTGCGGGGGCCGGGTCGAACAATACCGCGGAGGCCGTAAACCTTACGAAACACGCCAAGAAGGCCGGCTGCGATGGGGTCCTCTCTATTACGCCTTATTACAACAAACCTACTCCCGAGGGACAGTATCTCCATTATGAGAGCATAGCCAAGTCGGCTGATATCCCGATCATGTTGTATAATGTGCCTTCCAGGACCGGCATATCGATACTGCCTGAGACGGTTGCCCGACTCAGTAAGATAGATAATATTGTGGCGATAAAAGAGGCGAGCGGAAGCCTGGATCAGGCAAGCCAGATACTCGCCCTCTGCGATATCGCGGTCTTGAGCGGAGATGACTCGCTCACTCTTCCCATAATGAGCATAGGGGGTGTAGGTGTCGTCTCAGTAGCTGCGAATATAGTGCCTGATCGGATCTCACGGCTTGTAAGTTTATATGCGAGCGGGGAGACGGAAGAGGCGCGCAAAGTCCATATCGGGCTTACGCCGCTCTTCAAAGCGATGTTCATAGAGACCAACCCCATGCCGGTAAAGGCCGCGATGGGGCTTATGAAACTTATCACACCCGAGTGGAGGCTCCCACTCTGCCCGCCTAAAGCGGATACTGTGGAGAGACTCAAGAAGGTTTTGAAAGAGCAGGGGCTACTTAAATGATAAGGATAGCGGTAAGCGGGTCTAAGGGCAGGATGGGCTCCAGCCTCATAAGGTTGATAGAAGACGACAGCAAGCTGGAACTCTCCGGCGCTTTTGATCAGGGTGATGACGCCCGGGCCGCGATAAAAGATTGCGATGTACTCATAGAATTCACGATGCCTGAGTCGACCGT
>JBDRDE010000239.1:0-2950 GCA_043821065.1 Candidatus Omnitrophota bacterium | reverse complement strand
CAGTTGAAGGCGTCTCTAAATTTGAGGTCTCAGATATAGAGGTGAAGGCGAAGACAAAATCATATTCTATAGATACAGTGAAGAAGTTAAAAGATCTATACGGCCCTGAATGCGAAATATACTTTATAGCAGGCTCAGACTACGCGGGCGAGCTTGATACGTGGAGAGAGATCGATGCTCTCAAGAAGCTCTGCAGTTTCGTGATAGCCGCTAGGCCTGGGTATAAACTGGAACGCTCGCCTGAAGATACTAGGTTTATCGAGGTCGATACGCCTGATATATCATCGACTGAGATAAGGGAGCGCGTAAGAGATGGCAAGGAGTTCAAAGAGTTGGTGCCTGAGAAGGTTTACGGGTATATAAAGGAGAAGAGGCTCTATTCTCAGAGCTAAGACCTTGACATTTGTACTAAATGGTGGTAAACTTATTAAAATTATAATTAAACATGTACTTAATAGGAGGTAGTAAGATGCCAGAAGCATATTGCGTGAAGTGTAAATCGAAGAGAGAGATGAAAGACGCCAAAGAAGTGACGATGAAGAACAAGAGAAAGGCCATGAAAGGCAAATGCCCTGATTGTGGTACAGGAATGTATCGCATCATGGGTAATAAATAATACTCTTATATTAGGTAGGAAGAGGGAGAAGTTCTCATAAAGACGGAAGACAAAGTTTATCTGATAGCAAAGGCTGCCTGCGATAAGAAAGCCGATGACATCGTGATAATGGATATGCAGCAGCCGTCTCAGATGTGTGACTTTTTTATTATCGCCAGCGGCAGTTCCGCAAGACAGGTAAGAGCCATCTCAGATAACATTGAAGAGAATACCCGCCAGCAGGGAATAAAGAACATACATATAGAAGGCTACGAAGAGGGCTCATGGATCCTTTTGGATCTCCATGATGTTGTCGTTCATATCTTCATGCGCGAGACCAGGGAGTTCTACGATCTGGAACGCCTGTGGGCGGACTCTCCCAGGACTCGCTTTGACCCCGCCTCCGCAGAATTACCCACTTATGTGGGTGAGGACGAATAGCTAGGGAATTCCGCTTCGGCGGGATTTTCGCCGATGTGAAGAGACTGAGCTTCAACGATACCAAAGGTGCTGCAGAGAAAGCATGTTGGATATAGAGAGCATTACCATCTCCCTTCTCGAAGAATCTCTTAAGAAGCTAAGAGGTGTATTTAGCTTCGATGCCTCTCCGTCAATAGATCTCGATATACCCAAAGAGAGCGCCTTCGGCGACCTCTCCTCAAATATCGCCTTAAAACTCGGACGCCAAATACGCCATCCCGCAAAAGAGCTCGCTCATATAATGGTAGACGGGATGAAGGTGATGTCAAAAGAACTCCCATACTCAAGCCTGATAAAGGATATAGAAGTGCGCGGCCCGGGTTTTATCAACTTCTTTATCAAGGAAGAGGCTCTCTGCGATATCATGGACAGGGTAATGAAAGAGGGCAAGAAGTACGGCTCGAGCGATATAGGCAAAGGGGTAAAGATAAACGTAGAGTTCGCCAGCGCCAACCCGACCGGCCCATTGACGATCGCGCATGGCAGGCAGGCCGCATTCGGCGATTCTCTCACGAACATACTCAGGTTTTCGGGCTTTGCGGCAGAGAAAGAGTACTATATTAACGACGAAGGCAGGCAGATCGACCTTCTAGGCAGATCTATCCAGGCCAGGTATCTGGAATTGATAGGCGATGCGGCTGAGCTGCCGCAGGACGGCTACCGCGGTGACTACATCATCGACATAGCGGGAGATATAAAAGAACGCCACAAGGACTCGAAGCGGGATGCGCCGCTCTCATTCTTTACCGATCGCGGGTATAAAGATATATTGAACGGGATCAAACTCGATCTTAAAGACTTCGGCGTCTCTTTCGATATCTGGTTTTCGCAGAGGCACCTTGGCGCCTCAGGAAAGGTCGAGAAGGCGATAGAGCTGCTTAAAGAGAAGGAGCTTACCTATGAGAAAGAGGGCGCCCTCTGGCTGAGATCTACAGGTTTCGGGGATGAGAAAGATAGGGTCATAATAAAGAGCGACGGGTCTTACACATACTTCGGCCCTGACATCGCGTACCATATAGACAAGTACAAGAGAGGATTTAAGAAGCTGATAGATATATGGGGGCCGGACCACCACGGGTATATCCCGAGGATGAAGGCGGCTATGGAAGGGCTCGGTTATGAAAAAGGGAGTGTAAACCCTCTTATAGTCCAGCTTGTCACACTATACAGGGGCAAGACCCCTGTCCCGATGTCAACCAGGGCCGGGAGCTTCGTGACCCTCAAAGAGGTCATGACGGAGATAGGCGCCGACGCCGCGAGATTCTTTTTCTTGAGGAGGAAGAGGGATAGCCATCTCGATTTCGACCTTGAGCTCGCGAAGAAGCATTCACTCGACAATCCCATATATTACATACAGTATGCCCACGCGCGCATTTCGAGCATAATAGAATTCGAAAAGAAAGAGACGAAGATACCGGGCGGCTTAAAACCCGACTCGAGCCTCTTGCAGAGCAAAGAAGAGCTCAATATCCTCAGGGTGCTCCGGCAGTTCCCCTTTGTGGCGCAGTCGAGCGCCGCTATCCTAGAGCCCTACAGGGTCCTTATCTATCTGGAAGATCTCGCCAAGAGCTTCCATAGCTTCTACAATAAACACAGGGTCGTATCGGATGACTACAGTCTATCCGCTGCCAGGCTTCAACTTGTCGAGTGCGTCAGGATCGTCATCGCCAACGGCCTCAAACTCATCGGTGTCTCCGCCCCAACCAAAATGTAATACAACCTAAAGCTTGTTACCAGGCGAAGCGCTGCCGGTGACCCGCCCTCTCTTAAGGCGCCACCGTGGGTCCGCTTCCGCTTGTCGTTCGCAAAAGGATACGCGCCTTTTGCCCCTGTAGAAATCCGAAGGATTTCCACAGGACTAGTCCTGCACAATCT
>JBDRDE010000238.1:0-2923 GCA_043821065.1 Candidatus Omnitrophota bacterium | reverse complement strand
AAAGGTGGACCCCTTGACATATATGGACCTCATGCATACTTACAATACGTATATGGACGGAAGCGATAAACAGAGGAGGGCCAGGGCGAATCTTGGGCTTAAAGAGAGGGGTAGGATAGTCTATTTCAGCCTGGAGCACGGACTCTCGGAATGGCTTAGTATATACGGCGGCGGACTGGGTATCTTATCAGGTGATACCGAATGGGGCGCCAGCGACAGATACGCGAAAGATACATTTGTTGCTGTGGGATTAGCCTACCGCACAGGATATTTTGAACAGCACATAGTTACCGAGGAGGACAAGGAGAGGGGGTATTATTTAATCGGCGAAGGGGAAGACCAGCAGAAGATGCGCATAGATGTAAATATCCCCGCAGGCAGCCAGGTGGAATATTATAAGAATAACGAATTTGAAAAGTACGGAGAGATCGTAAAGGGAGAAAACGGCGAAGATATGGTTATAAAGGTCGAGGCCACACCAGGCAAATTTATCTATGCAAAGGTCTGGAAGGTCGCGGTAGGCAGGGCAGAGCTCTATCTATTAGACACCGATATCCAGGAAAATGATTTTATTGAAAAGGGCGGCATGCAAGATGCGGTTCCGTTCGCAAGGGCCCTTACATCCAACTTGTATGCCAGAGGTAAAGACGACAGGGGCCGCACCTATCCTCGCGCGAAGGATAGGTGGAGATTCAGGCAGGAGCTTGTCTTGGGGGTAGGCGGTGTGCGGGCCATCCAGGCCATGGGGCTTAATATTTCAACACTTCACATGAATGAAGGGCACAGCGCATTGGCTGGTATCGAGCTTATAAGGCAGGAACTTGAACGCAAGGCGGCAGACGCAGGCGCGTCCCTCAGAGACCTTCAAGAAGAATATGTTACCGACAAAGAGCGTATAGATAAATTCATGAGAGAGAAGGGGATCACATTCGATGATGCCATCAAAGCGGTGAGGAAGAAGATAGGATTTACCTCTCATACACCCGTCCCTGCCGGGAATGAAGAGTTTGAAGTTGAGCTCTTCTGGGAGCACTTCGATAATTATATAGCGGTCAACAATCTTGACATAGGTGATAATATTAGCGCCAGGCACATAGAAGATATAAGCACTTACGAGAGTAAGACATTTGGCGGTAGGGATATGGTCAATATGTCAAAAATGGCATTGACCCTCTCCGGATACTCTAACGCCGTGAGCAAGAAACACGCGGAGGTCTCGAGAGAGCTGTACGGAGAGGCGTGGAAGAGGATACATCCTAACTGCGACCAAGAGGGCTACGAAGATGATTATATAACCAATTCAGTCCATAGGAGGTCATGGCAGGCGAGAGAGATACAGGTATTATTGGCTGTAAAGCTTAAAGAATTACAAAGTAACGGCGTCCTCTCAAAACGTAAAGAGATAGAAGATCTAGATGAACTGGAATTGAGGACACTCTTAAATAGCATAACCGAAGAAGAGATGCTCAACACCAAAACGGCCGCGCGCGATAGATGTTTAAAGCACCTAAAGGAAACGAGGGGGGTCGAGCTGGACGGGGACGCCTTTACCATAGTCATAGCCAGGAGGGCGGCGCCCTACAAGAGGCTCGATCTTATCCTGCCGAAATTGGACATGTTGCTGAAAGAGGCCGAAGACCTGGGCATAAAGGTCCAGATAGTCTTCGCCGGCAAGGCGCATCCCGATGATGGCGACGGTAAAAATATTATACGCTGGATAAATAACTTTGCGAAGAGCCATAGCGAAAATGTCTTCTTTGTTGAAAATTACAATATCATGGTAGCGAATGACTTGATAAATATAGCCTCAGTATGGCTCAATAACCCGATACCGCCGCAAGAGGCGAGTGGAACGAGCGGCATGAAGGCGGCCTTAAACGGCGTCTTGAGCGTATCTACGCCTGACGGCTGGGTGCTCGAGGCCACGAATGCGTGGAATAGTGAAAATAATGCCCCCGTTTCGCTTGAAGATATAAAAGGAGGAGCCTTATTATTCAATGAAGGTAAAACCGATGATGAGACGAGAGAGAATATGTTCGGCGCAGTCACCAAGCTCATGCATGTCTTCGCTAAAGATAAGCCTGAGTGGGCCGATATATCTAAGAAGGCCATATGGGATTCTATGGCCCACTTCACTATGGAGCGCTTTGTGCGGCAATACGAGGAGAGGATGTATGCTCCCGCTATTCAGGAGAGGCTGGTGGCCGGCGTAGCGCCTTTTGCAATAGGCGCGTCGTTAAGTTTTGCCGGAAGTATTGTCTTCTACAGCTATCTTTTTATATTAACATATCTTACATTTGCTATGCAGAAAGAGCAGATCTTAAACTGGCTTTATAAGATGGGCAACCGCCATAGGTGGTATTCCAGGCCCACTGAACTCCTCGCCAATTTCCTATCAGTATTTCTCATAGATCTACCCAGCCACCCCAGGACCCTGCAATTTATCGAATCGATAACCCCCGGCCTTACTATAAAGAGAGTAGATAAATCCCGCATACCTGAAAAGGTCATACCCGATAAAGATGGCAAAGAGTCTCCGACAAAAGATACAAAAGGAGGCATCTTCCGCCTAGCCGGCCGCATCCGTGTAGAGGTTCTGTTCGCCCTTAGCGCTACGCTGTTTTTCCTTTTAGCAGCTCTTGCGGCCATTGTCGGCAAAGCCTCAAGTACAGCGAATCTTCGAGCAAAGTTTTTTGAATTGAAGGTGCTGGATAACGAGAGTATGATCATTAACATTTATTCTACGGTCGTAGCGCTTATCTTTCTCGCTACACCCGCGCTATTTTTTATAATTCTTAAATCGACCAACTGGTTTATTACGAGATTTTTGAAAGCGTATAGGAGGAGCCCGGCCGGTGAACCGGAAGAGCCTAGCCGCAGAGTAAGGTTCGCGCATGAAGTTGAGATGCTGGAAGGCAGTGCC
>JBDRDE010000237.1:0-9888 GCA_043821065.1 Candidatus Omnitrophota bacterium | reverse complement strand
GACTGGGCCTCTTCATCTATGTTCTGAAGGGCGAGATTTAAAAAGCGGTTCATCGCGTCTATAGGAGAATAAAGGCTATTTATGATATCCTGAGATATCCTGCCCATAGATTCAAGCCGCTTATATCTCTTCTCCCCAATTGGTCTTTTTAATTTTACCACCCTAGCCTAACCTTTTCCAGTCTTATGACTAACTATTGTATTTTTAACAGATCACTCTTCTTCCAGAAACTTGCCGATCCTAGCATGCAGGTACTCTTTTAGCTTCTGGTCGTTTGTCGATCTTATCATGATCTTATAAAGCTCGATCGCCTTCTTAGGCTGCTTCAATTTCTCAGCGAATATCGCGTCGACAAGCTGCAGCTGCTCTGAATAGACCATCGCGCTCGGGTAGTCCGTTATACTCTCTTCAACGATCTCTCCCGCCTTTTCAAAATCTCCCAAAAATATAAACGCCTTTATGGCCATGTTGGAAGACGCGTAACCTGCCAAGAGCCCTTTGTGCTTCTTCCTGGCCCCTTCATAATATGCCGCGGCGCTGCGGTACCCCTCTATAGCCTTATCTTTATCGCCTGCGCGCAGGTAGTACTCGGCAATATACATAGGCGACTGTAGGCCGACGATCGTTGTAGGGTACTCATCTCTCAATCTTTCAAGCTCTGAGAGCGCCTTATCCCACCTGTCCTGCCTCTCGTAAACGATGACCTTGAAGAAATACCCCTTGCTCGCCGTCCCGGGGTCACCGGCGTATCTATCCCCGATCTCATCCGCAAGCTGCAAAGCCTTTTCGTACCTCTTATCGGCGATGTAGAGCTCGGCCAATCTCATATGCGCCGACTTAGCGGCGTCCGTTTCCGGAAATCTATCTATGACCTCTTTGAGCTCCGCTTCGGCCTCCTCGATCAGATTGGGCGATACGGCATCAGGACGCGTCATTATCTTGACCTGCTTCCTGCTGGCGCCGTAGAGCATCTTCTCGGCCTTATATTGATCATCGTGAAAGGCGAGCGAGAATATGATATACAACCCCGTGAGAAAGAGCGCCAGAATTATAGATATCTTCTTTATGCTAATGTTATTACTCATATTATTGTCACAATACGTCATTGCGAAGAGGCCTTGTATACACTTTGGCCGATGAAGCAATCTAGACTTAGATTGCTTCGCTCGCCGATTGCAAGCAAGGGCTCACTCGCAATGACGGTTTGTAGAGATCTCCTTTTCCTACTGCTTTTTCAGCTCCGCTATCTTGCCCTGCGTGAAAGCCTTTATTTTCTCTTCGGCTGTCTTTTCGTAAATAGTCTCATATACAGAGAGCGCCCTCGCCGGATCGTTGAGGTTCTCGATATATATAGTATCGATAAAAGGCAGCACATGCACGAAGGCCGTATCCACGGGATATGCGCTGATCATCTTCTCCAGGACATCGGCCGCCGGCTCGTATAACCGAAACTTGCCATATGTCTCCATCAACATCGTCAAAGAGATAAATCCGAGAGTAGTGCCTTCATTGGCGTTGTGAATATTATTGTAAAAGCTGACGGCCTTATCCAGCGCCGCCGCGGCCTCTTCTTTTTGGCCGTTAAGCCTATAATGATTGGCCACATACAAAGGGGTCTGCAGCCCGAGCATAGTATTGCTGAATCCCCTCTCCAGCTTCTCGAACTCTTTGACAGCCATGGCCCAGCTACCCATCTTTTCATAGGCAAGGGCCTTCATATAAATAGCCTTGCTCGCCCTCTCGGGGTTTGCGGCCTCTCTGGCTATGATCTCATCCAGCAACGGGATCGCCTCTCTGAATTTAGAAGAGGTCATATATAACTCTATGAGTTTCATTCTCGCCAGGTTCGCCGCTTCCTTATCCGGATACTCCTTCATGACGCGCTTTAGATCATTCGCGGCCGCTTCGAGCATCATAGGCGGAGTGGCGTCAGGATTGGTGAGTATCTTGTCGTATGTCCGGGCCGCTTTATACAATATCTTCTCAGCGATATAGCCGTCGTTTCTGCCCAGGAGCCATAGCGCGGCCCACATGACAAGCAGGACTATAGTCAGTGTCAGTATAATATTCTTCATATCTTATTCCCTCCGGTCTCCTCAAGTAAGAATCGCGATACGCCTATGATGATAAAACAGTCTATCACGATGGCTACCAGGACATCTATCACGCTGATGATCATATTTATCTCAGGAAACGTCATCTCTATAAGCTTTAGCGGCGTACTCCTCACCAGAGCAAGCGGAAGATAGATAAGGTACGGCAGGAAGATGAGGGCGAATATCCCGAAAAAATTTCTGGCGCCGAGATAGACACTCTCCATCACGGCCTTAAAGAGCCTCTTGTTCTTGAGGACGATTATCGGTATAGTGGCTACGAAAAAGACCTGGAATACTATGACCGACAAAAAGAAGAAGATCTGCGTGACCAGGGAGAACCACTCGGCCGCGGTGCCCGGGGCATGCCCGAGGACCAGACTGAAGAGCCCCCTTAGGATAAAGAAATCGACACGCTTGATCAGCATTACTATGACGGCCGCGATCACGCCGTACCCCAAGAGAGAGACATATCGCTTTGAGGCGTTCTTAAAGGCTGTATTCGTGTTTACGGTATGGCCCAGCCTCGCGGCCTTAAACATATTGACCGCTACGGCTGCCATGAATGCGCCTATGAAGATAAATATGGACATCCTGGCGTAGAAGAAGAACTTTGTGAACATAAGCATGCAGCCGGGATAATGGGTGAATACCTCACCGTAGAGCTTGCTTATTATAGGATTGAATATATACATCAGGGGGTTTCTGGGAAGATAGTATAAAAAGAGCATAGCCATCGCCTCAAATAGCGCGGTGACGACAAACGGGGTGAAGATTATAGGGTTCTTGGCCAGTAGATCAAATGTATCTAACCATTGATTCTTTATACTATTCTTCATATTATATCCTTTCATTATATATTAAGCACAAAGCGTGCCAATTTACTTATTAGGCAGGATCTCGCCGATCTTCTCCAAGAGCTCACGGCTGCTGCCGCTCTTTACCATGTAGTTATTGCACCCCTTTATCATAAGCGGGTCCATCCACGGCCTATCGTAGCCGGTAAGCATGATGACAGGCACCAAGCGGCCCTCCTCCGTACCGCGCACTTCCTCCTCCCTTCTTATGATCTGGAGCACCTCAATACCATCTAGATCCGGAAGCTTCATATCTTGTATTATCAGAGATATATGGTAACCCTTATAGAGAGACTCGACATATGCCCCCACAGCCTCCCTGCCGTTATGCGCGGTTACCACCTTGTAGCCGGCGTTCTTGAGTTCCACGGACATGACCCGGAGAAAGTCTGCCTCGTCATCTACCAAAAGTATAGTATGCACCATAAAGCACCTCCACCGTCATTGCGAGAAACCCGAAATGCTACGTTAGGCGACGAAGCAATCTAGCTCCCGCTAGATCCTTCGCGGAGTTTACACTGAGCGAAGCGAATGTGCTCAGGATGACATTGTTCTTCTTTTTTTTAGATACGGCCTGGCCTTGACGAAGAGCTCTCTTATAGTAGATGAGAGATAAAAATCCTCCAGCTCAGTATCCGCTATCTCTATCTTGAACGCGTCTTGAAGCTCCAGGAGAAGCTCCATCCTGCCGAGAGAATCTACGCCGAGATCGAGCTCTATATGATCGGAGAGCTTCACCTCCCTGCCAAGCGCCTTTGAGAGGCGCGCCAGGGCGTCTCTGCAGACCGGAAGCGAGTCGAGATCGTCGGCTGCAGGAGCGGGGTTTTCATCTTCGTGCGAACCATGCGCCGATAAGATGCCTCCGTAATCTCTCTTGACACTATTTCTCATAAGTTTTCCGAGCGCCGTCTTGGGCAGATCCTCATCTCTCAAGACGAAGCCCTTTATCCTCATATGATCCCTGAGGCCCGCGGAGAGCGTGTCGAACTCGGACTTTATCTTCTCTTCGGGATTCTCTGACCCGCCGATCGATCGAAGATACTCCAGGTCGGGCACCACGACAGCAGCGAGTTTATCGGCCTCTTTAAAATATCCGGTGCCGCGGGACATAAAGACGCAGATCTCTTTTACATACGGGCTCACGGTGTAGTACTTCTCGACTTCCTCGGGGTTAATATTCTCACCCGAGGTGAGTATGAGCATATCGTCCTTCCTGCCCTTGACAAAGATAAACCCGTCCTTATCGATGCTGCCCAGGTCTCCGGTGGAGAACCATCCGCCTTTGATGGCGCGCGTAGTCTGCCGCGGGAGGCCATAATATCCCAGCATGACATTCGGCCCTTTTACCGCTATCTCGCCCTCGCCCGTCTCTCCTGGGTTTACTATCTTTATCTTGACACCGGGTATGGCCTTTCCGACGGAGCCGATCCTATAACTATCGGGTATATTCATAGAGACTATAGGCGATGTCTCGGTGAGGCCGTATCCTTCTAAGACGGTAAAGCCCCATTTGAAGAAGTCGGCCACTATGGCGCTATCGAGCTTGGCCCCGCCCAGTATTATATACCGCAGCCTGGAGCCAAATTTTTTGTGCGCGCTTTTGAGAAGCCATCTAGCCGGATTTATCCTGGATCTCTTTCTCACGGCCCAGCATACCTCCAGCGCGGCTTTCAGAATGGACCTAATCAATAACGGAAGGCTCTCTATCCCGGCTCTTATATCCTTATGGATACGCATGAAGATCTGCGGCACGCCGGCTAACGCGCTGACCCCCGTCTCTCTCAGGCATTCCGCGATATCACGTGATGTAAGCATGGCGGGGTAGCTGATGCCGGCGCCATGTAGAAGCGGGAGAATACAAGTCACCATAAACCCGTACGTGTGATGGAGCGGCAGGATGGATATGAATACGTCGTCCTTCCTTAACCACCCGGCGCTCTCTATACTGGCTATAGAGCGGGCGTTGGATACGATATTCTTATGTGACAAGGCGACGGCCTTTGGCGCGTCGGTCGTCCCGGAGGTGTAGAAGAGCGTTGAGAGATCGTCCGGCGCCGGGGATGTGAACTCATTTATATTCTCTTCGGAAATAAAGGCGGCTGAAAGCTGCTCGCATACAAGTTGTGACGTGATGACGATCTTCGGCCTTGAATGTTCTATCAGGCGCTTTGCGGCGTCCGGGGAAAAATTGGCGTCGATAAGGACGGCCACGGCCCCCAGGTACTGGGCCGCGAAAAAGGCTACGGGCCACTCGGGACCGTTCTTCATCATTATGGCTATACTGTCGCCATTCCTTACACCAAGGCCCCAGAGCGCGTTGCCCAGCTTTACGGACCTGCGGTATACCTGATCGAATGTAAGGCGGGTGTATCTATCGTTCTCTTTAAAGGATATCGCTATGCTGGAAGGGTTCTCGCTGGCCGTGCCGCTGAAAGCCTGGAATATGCCGGGAGATTCTCTCATCTATTTTTTATGCTATTGGCGGATGATATTTTTGCTCTAATCCATCTAGGAAATATTCCCTCAGTTTTGGGACCTGCCCAAAGACCGCTCTTTCTGTCTCCTCTATTATACATAAATACGGCCTTACAGGTCCATAAAAATCTATCTCCGGGCCGATGGGTGTAAAGACAAAATGGTGCATCTTGAGCAAGAGAGATAGCGACTTCTCCATGATGGCGTACCAATGTGTGATACCGCGCCTCTTGGAGGCCTGGTACATCTCGCGATAGATACCGAAGGCCATCGGCCTTATCCTCTTGATAGCCGCTTGTTTGTCTTCGGGGGTCATGTCTGAATAGTCCGGGGAATAATAAAGACCGTCGTTCTTTCTTCGGCGGTAGAGCTTTGATATCACCAGGCGCGAGACCTCGGCGACCTTTTTATGGTCTATATGTGTCAGGTCAAGAGAGAGCCCCTCTTTACAGCGATCCTCCAGCGGAAAACCGTGGGGGTTCTTCAATATCAGGCGGGATGTGCCTATGGGGCCCCTGGTGTCCTCAGCGATAAAGTGCATCGAGTACCTGTCATACTCGTCGCTTTCCAGCTTTTCAGGATAGTCGTCCGGGTTTATGAAAGCGCATTCGTTGCAGTAGACCTGATAGCGCAGGGCATAGATCTCGTCCATCTCTTCTGACAGGCCGAATGGGATCTCCCTAAAAATAAATTCAGTGTGCCCTATCATCTCGGTATGCATATTACCTCTGTTAAATTATACATATTTACCCATCACTGATACTTCGCAGATATAAGGCTTTACCAGCCCATGATACTCGATCTCATCGCCTATCGGCCTGAAGTTGAGGCCATAGACGCGGAGCAGGTACCATAAGGGCTTTTCCATCAAGGCCACGGTATGGGTGACACCGCGCGCCACGCACTCGTGGTATATTTCGCGAGAGAGGCCCATGATCACGGGCTTCGCCCGCCTTATCGCCTGCTTCTCCGAGCCCATCGTTCCTTCAGGGCTAAGTGGGTAGTAGATCTTCTCCTTGCCCCTCTTTCTAAAACGTTTCGATATAAGCAAGCGCGATACTTCGGCTACCTGGTGCGGCAAGAGGTCGAGATATTCCCGGCTAAGATTGCCCTGCACATGCTCAATCATCGGCAAGCCGTAGGGATTGTGCACGACAAGACGTGCATTTCCGATGAGTTCGTTGCGGTCGAGAGCTGCGAAATGGATAGAGTGTTGATCGAATTTGTCTTTTTCAAGACCGCCTGAACATCCCTCTCTCTTTAGTATACCACATTCTTCGCAAAAAACGTGATATCTTTGGTGATATATCTCTCGCAAAAAATCTTCCGAGTTTATATCCACGCGGTCGAATACGTATTCCCTGGTACCGATAGCTCCGGTGCACATATCCATGTTTCATAAAGGATATCACAAAGTGTTGAAAAAGTCAAGTATATAATTATGACATGATTATAATAATATAATAATATTATTACCCTACTGGTCCTTGACTATGGCTATATTATCATATATACTTACGATAATGAAGGCAAATATTATCAGATCGATGCAGGAACGCCTGGTCCTATCCACATTCAGACGCGCGGCAAAGCAGGTACCCTTCTATAAAAAATATCTCGAAAACGCGAAGATCGACTACAGGCGCGTCAGGAATATTTCAGACTTTAAGTCCGTGGTGCCCATACTGGATAAGAATAAGCTCTTCACACCCCAAAGCCGAGTCGATGTGGCCGACTACTGCCTGGGAGGCGACCTCAAGAAATGCCGGATGATCCTCCCCAGCTCAGGCTTCTCCGGCAAGTTCTCTTTCGGCCTCGTGAGCAAAGCCGAACAGAAGAGGCAGGAGAAGGTGCTGAACTTCATGCTCAAGCGTTTTTTTAACGTGGGGCGCGAGCACACGCTTCTTGTAAATACCTTAAGCATGGGCATAAGCGTGCCGGCGACCAACGTCATATCCGTGAATACAGGCCTGAGGAGCGACGTGGCGCTCTCTATCATGAAGGCCTTCTCGAAAGAATTTGACCAGATAATACTCATGGGAGAGAACGCCTTCATAAAGAGCCTCATAGAGCGTGGCTCGGAGGAGGGCTTCGCATGGCGCGATCACAAGATACAGATCATATTCGGCGGCGAGAGCTTTCCTGAGAGCTTCCGCGCCTACCTGGAGAATATAGTCCTGCCTCCCGGCAGCGGCAGGAAGACGCAGTACGTGGGCTCATCTTTCGGCTTTGCAGAGGTAGGGTTGAACGTCCTCTGGGAGACGCCGCAGACGATACTCCTTAGAAAACAGGCGTACTCCAACCCGGAGATAAAACGCGCCCTCATGGACCGCGACATGGAGGTATGCCCTATGTTCTTCCAGTGCCACCCCATGAATGTCTACATCGAAGAGATCGATGAAAGGCTCGTCTTTACAAACCTCAATCCCCACGCGTGGCTGCCTATCATCCGATACGCCACGGGCGACAAAGGTAAGATACTGGACTATCCTAAACTGCTCGATGTCATAACGCGCTTCAATATCACAGAATGCCTCCCCCAATACAAGATGCCTATCATTGCCGTCAGGAACCGCGATACGCACCTCAACATAAGAGGCAAAGAAGTATACGCCGACATGGTAAAGAAGGCCATCTACGAGTCGCCGGATGTCCCGCGCTTTTTAACAGGCTACTTCAGGATGAGCGTGGTCCACAACAAGCTCAAGCTGGAAGTCCAGATAAAGAAGGGCGCTTCAATGCCCGCGGCTGTAGAAGAGGCGTTGAGAGCGAACCTTAGCAGGATACTCGGTGTTGAGTATGAGCTCGTCTTATACAAATACAATGAATTCCCGTACGCCATGGAGCTCGATTATGAAAGGAAGTTTAAATATTATGTATGATCGCCACACTGTCATTGCGGAACACCCTAACTCCCGTCATTGCGAGGAGCCCGAGTCCAAGTGTAGGCGACGAAGCAATCTAGGACGTCTTAGATTGCTTCGCTCACTACGTTCGCTCGCAATGACTGTGGTGATCCTATTCCTCGCTGCCCACTCTCACGCTGAAGGTCCCACAGCCAAAGAGATAGTGAAGCGCTCTGACGACCTCATGCGCGGCGACACTTCAGACGGCATCTACGAGATGACGGTAGTCACACCTGATTGGAAGCGGACACTCAGGATCCACGCCTCAAGCTCCGGCAGGGACAAGACCTTTATGCGCATACTACACCCCCCCACAGAGGAAGACATAACGACGCTTCGGATAGACTACAATATGTGGAACTACCTGCCGAATGTCGAGCGGACCATAAAGATACCACCCTCTATGATGTTCCAGCCATGGATGGGAAGCGACTTCAACAACGACGACCTAGTAAAGGAGAGCAGCGTAGTAAACGACTACGTCCATACCATACTAGCCGATGAGAATATAGATTCACACCCCGCTTATAAGATAGATCTCGACCCCAAGCCCGAAGCCGCCGTGACATGGGGCAAGCTGATACTCTGGGTAAGAAAGGCCGACTTTGTCCCCCTGCGCCAGGAGTTCTACGCGGAGAACGGAAAGCTTATAAAGGTGCTCGAGTACTCCGGCATAAAAGAGATGTCGGACAGGGTGATACCGACAATTTGGAAGATGACGTCCGTGACAAAGAGAGGGCGCGAGACGACCATAGTGGTAAAAGAGGTCACATATAATGAGCCTATCAGCGATGATATATTCTCTCTCTCAAACCTGAAGAGCCCGAGATGATAGTACTATTAAAGATAGCCTGGCGCAATATAAACAGGAACCGCTACCGGTCGATGATCACTATAGCCTCTATCGGCATAGGTTTCACCAGCCTGATACTCCTTCGCGCCTTTGTGGACGGCTCACACTACCAGATGATCGATAACTACACCGGCCTCGTCTCAGGCCATGTGCAGATACACAAAGATGGTTTTCACGACAACATGGGCCTCTCGCGCAGCATAAAAGACCCTGCCAAAATTGAAGCGGCCATAGCCAAAAACAGCATGGTACTCAGCGCGGCCCCCAGAGTAAAAGACTATTGTCTAATAAGCTCGGCCGAACAATCTTCAGGGGTCCTCCTTATGGGCATAGATCCCGAGAGAGAGAAAGAGATCACCGAGCTCCATAAAAGGATCGGGAAAGGGCGCTTCATTGAAAATTCAGAAGACGTGGTCATAGGAAAGAGCCTTGCAAAACTCCTCAATGTCGACTTGCAGGATAAAATAGTGCTGCTAGGCCAAGCGTATGATGGCAGCCTTGCCAGCGGCGCCTACAGGATATGCGGACTACTCGATACCGGCGCGGATGAGATAGACAAGGGTTTCGTCCTCATAACGCTCACCGCGGCTCAAGAACTCTTTGTGCTGGATAAAAAGGTATCGGAGTTCGCCCTGCGGGTAAATACACATGAAGAGGTCAAAGAGGCGGCTGCGACACTAAAAGATTCTTTGAGCTCAGGAGAA
>JBDRDE010000236.1:0-5317 GCA_043821065.1 Candidatus Omnitrophota bacterium | reverse complement strand
CGGCATGGGTATAGCCGCCGGTGGGAACCTGAACCCGGAAGGCATCTCTATGTTCGAGCCCATAGGCGGCTCGGCGCCTAAGTACACGGGCAAGAACGTGATAAACCCGCTCGCGGCTATTGGGGCCCTGCAGATGCTTCTCGAGCATGTGGGCGAAGAGAAGGCCGCGTCAATGATAGAGAAGTCTGTTATGAAGATAACCTCCGAGAAGCTCAAGAGCTTGTCTGCGGGCAAGATGGTATTCACGACTGCAGAGGTCGGAGACCTTGTGGTAGAGTTTTTGTAGCGACTGTTAACCTGTCATTCTGAGGAGCCATGATTATTTTTACGCGGCGACGAAGAATCTAAATAGGGCTACATCCTAGATCCTTCGCGGAGTTTACACTGAGCGAATCCCAGCACCGTACGGTGCTGGGCGAAGCGAATGTGCTCAGGATGACAGATATGCTTTGTTAAGAGGGTGATCAAGATGAAAAAAATGAATGTAGCGATCATGGGGGCTACCGGGGCTGTGGGCTCCAGGTTTCTCTCAATTTTGGAAGAGAGAGACTTTCCTGTGAAAGGCCTGAAGCTTTTGGCTTCTTCTCGTTCTGCCGGTAAGAAGATCGCGTTTAGGGGCAACGCCATCCCTGTAGAGGAGTTGACCCACGATTCATTTAAAGGGGTAGACCTCGTACTGGCGAGCGCCGGAGCCAAGAGGAGCCTGGAGTTTCTCCCCAGCGCCGTCAAGGCGGGTGCTGTCTGCGTGGACAACTCGAGCGCGTTCCGGATGGATAAAGAGACCCCGCTTATTGTGCCCGAGGTAAACCCCGAGGCTGCGAAGAGGCATAAGGGGATAATAGCCAATCCCAACTGTTCTACCATCCAGATGGTAGTCGCGTTATGGCCGCTGCATAAGAAGGCCAAGATCAAGAGGATAATCGTCTCTACCTACCAATCGGTCTCTGGCGCGGGCGGTAAGAACGTATTGGAGCTCAAAGATGAGGCCGCTTCTCTGGCAAAGGCCCGAGACCCCGAACTTCTCGGCGCGCACGCGGTCGATAAAGGCATGATAAAGGAGTTTCCTTACCAGATCGCATTCAACCTGATACCCCACATAGACATCTTTTTGGATAACGGTTATACCAAAGAAGAGATGAAGATGCTGCACGAGACGCGCAAGATAATGGGGGACGATTCAATAGGGGTAACCGCTACCGCTGTGAGGGTGCCGGTATACTTTGCCCATTCCGAAAGCGTCAACATCGAGACCGAGAAGAAGCTTACCGCCGACGAGGCGAGATGCATACTATCCAGCGCGCCCGGTGTTGCGCTGGTAGATGATCCAAAGAATGCCGCATATCCCATGCCGCTTGACGCGGAGGGCAAGGACGATGTCTTTGTGGGCAGGGTCCGCGAAGACGAGTCTATCCCCAACGGCCTCAACCTCTGGATAGTTAGTGACAACCTCAGAAAAGGCGCCGCTTTAAACGCCATCCAGATAGCTGAATTAATAGCGGATAGCGTATAGCGTTTAGCGGATAGTCAAAAGTATTATTTTTATTTTTTCTATACGCTATATGCTAAACGCTCTACGCTGTATCTATTATGCGCAACATAAAACTTACCATACAATACGATGGCACCAGGTATTCCGGATGGCAGTCGCAGAAGAACAGCGTCGCTGTCCAGGATGTTATGGAGAAGGCCCTATCCGGGCTTTTAGGCGAGAAGGTGAAGCTGATAGGCGCATCAAGGACCGATGCCAATGTTCACGCCGCGGGACAGGTAGCCAACTTCAGGACAGGCTCCCGCTTATCCCTGCTTAACATAAAGAACGGACTCAACAGAAGGCTGCCCAAGGATATCGTTGTCTTAAGGGCGGCTATGGCGAAAGAGGCCTTTCACGCTCAATATGATGCGAAGAGCAAGATCTATAGATACCGCGTCTACGCGGGCAATCCTGTGCCGCCTTTCTTTAAAGACTTCGTGGCCCGGACCTCTTACGAGCTCGATACTGAGATAATGTCCGAAGAAGCGAAGGCGCTTTTGGGAAGGCACGACTTCATCTCGTTCCAGGGCGCGAACTCACCCAGAAAAGAGACAATAAGAAGCATTAAAAGCATACGCGTAAAAAAGAGAGGAAAGCTTATAGAGTTTCATATTGAGGCGGATGGTTTTCTCTACAATATGGCTAGAGCGATAGTCGGCACCCTTATAGATATCGGAAGAGGCCATATGCAGAGGGGCAGCGTCAAGGAGATACTCGCCAAGAGGGAGAGGCGCTTTGCCGGGGCCACAGCACCGGCAAAAGGGCTCTGTCTCATGAAGGTTGGATACTGAACAAGAGGAGAGTCAGGAGTCTGGAGTCCGGAGTCCGTAGAGCAGGAGTAAAACGCATCCTTAAAAAGGCCACTTTTTTAAAATATGCTGTTTTTCTTTTAATCTCCTGACTCCGGACCCCTGACTCCGGACTATATACTCCTGAACTACGAACTACGGACTCCGGACTATGGACTAAACTATGAGCAGGTTCTACATAAATCCGGGTGATAAGAAGGGCGACAGGATCCATGTGGGCGGAAAGGAAGCTCACCATATACTGGACGTGATGAGGCTTAAAGTGGGCGACCCCGTGACTGCCTTTGACGGGGCAGGCGGACAATACAAAGGGGTCATTGACGAGGTGGGGAATAAGAGCCTTGTAATAAAGATCATAGAGAGCTTGGTGGATAAGTCCTCCAAAGGATATAGCCTGACACTAGCGCAGGCGATACCCAGAAAGGAGAAGGTCGATTACATCATCCAAAAGGCCGCTGAGCTCGGGGTGGACAGCGTCATCCCGATGATCACCAACAGGACGGTCGTCAAGATAAAAGGGGATAAAGCCTCAGCCAAGCTCCAGAGGTGGGAGAAGATATCCCGCGAGGCGGCGAAACAGTGCGGCAGGGGTACGCTGCTAAAGATAGAGAAGCCTTCTAGATTTACCAAGATACTCAGTCGCGCCGGCTCATATGACCTGGCGATAATGCCGTCAGTCGGCCATGTCGCCAAGAAGAGCCTCAAGACGCTCCTCTCCAGTTTTTCGGGAAGGTCTATAATTATATTTATAGGACCGGAGGGCGGATTCGATCCTTCAGAGTTTGAGGCAGCCGCGAATAGCGGCGTGAATTTTGTTTCGCTAGGGAAGAATGTGCTCAAGTGTGATACGGCCGCGTTGTCGGCTATCTCCATGATAAATTATGCGCTAAGCGACATTTAAGTCAGGAGTCAGGAGTCCGTAGTCCGTAGAGCAGGAGTGTATAGTCCGGAGTCAGGGGTCCGGAGTCAGGAGATTAAAAAACGACATGTTTAAAAAAGGAATAACTTACTTTCTTTTAGCTTACCTCTTTACTGCAGATCTCCGGACTACGGACTCCGGACTATGGACTATAATATGAAAAAAGTAAAATTCTACACGCTAGGCTGCAAGACCAACCAGTACGAGACGCAGGCCATAAAGGAGCGGCTGCTGGCTACCGGCGGGTACGCAGAATCCGGTGAAGATAGTGAGTGCGATCTCTTTATTGTGAATACATGCACGGTCACCGCCAAGGCCGATAAAGAATCGCGCAGGACCATCCGCCATTCCAACCGTAAGAACCCTAAAGCGAAGATCCTCGTAACCGGTTGCCTGACCGAGCTGGATGAAGAGATGGTTAAGCGGTTGCCAGGTGTTTCGACGGTAATGAAGAACAGTCAAAAAGATGATATCTTTTTTTTACTCGCAAACCGCAAACCGCAAACCGCGAACCGATACAGTAGCCATTATATACCTTTAAAGATCAGCAATTTTGATGGCAGGGAGAGGGCGTTTGTGAAGATCCAGGACGGCTGCGACAATTTCTGTTCCTACTGTAAAGTACCGTTTGTCAGAGGCGCTTCGAGAAGCAGACAGGCTTCTGACATACTCCAAGAGGTAGAGCGCTTGGTTGAGAAAGGATTCAAGGAGCTCGTCCTTACAGGCATATGCCTTGGAGATTGGGGAAAGGGTCTCGATAATAACCCAGGGCTCCACGATCTTGTAGGAAAGATCTGTTCTATAAAAGGGGACTTCAGATTGCGCTTGAGCTCGATCGAGCCTAAGATGGTCTCTGATGAGCTGATAGGCGCCATGTCCAATAAGAAGGTCTGTCCCCATCTCCATATACCACTGCAGAGCGGAAGCGACCGCATATTGAAGCTCATGAAGCGTCCGTACACTGCCAGTGAGTATATAAAGATAATAGCGAAAGCAAATAAGGCTGTAAAAGACCTCTCGATCACATCCGATGTGATGGTGGGGTTTCCAGGGGAGAGGCCGTCCGATTTTAATTCGACGGTCAAGGTGATAAGGCGTGTTGCTATGTCACGCCTCCACGCATTTACATACAGCAAAAGAGATGGGACAGCGGCGGCCCGCATGAGTACCGGAATTGCTGCGGGTGAGATAGCCAAAAGAAGAGAGCGGCTGGAGAGGGAAGCGGAGCTCTCTTCGTACAGGTACAGGAGACGGTTCTTGAACAAGACCGTAGAGGCGCTGATAGAGTCAAAGAGGGATCCAAAGACAGGCCTCCTTACCGGTTACACAGAGAGGTATATAAGATTTTTTCTTGACGGACCGGACACAATGAAAGGTAAGGTTTTGCCGGTAAAAGTGCATAATGTTGAGCTAAAAGCCACCTATTGTATAATTTAATTAATCATATCTCCTTTATTTTCAGCATCTTGACAATCGAATGTTTGTATGATATACTTTTAATACTCTATAAAAAAATACTATGGGATTAGGAAAAATAATAACTTATATTAACTGGGTTGACATAATTGTCCTAATCCTTTTTTTTAGAACATGTTATGTAGGTTTTACCAGAGGTTTAGGCAACGAATTGATGCCACTTATAATAACTTTCACCTCACTTGTTTTGTCACTGCAATTTTATAAAGCCCTAGGCGGTTATATCGCAGGACATACCCCTCTGAGCCACTCACACGCATATTTTCTTATATTTATCCTAATTGTAATAATAACAATAATACTAACTCGGGTTATCATGCGAATATTGGTAGGCAAAAGTGAGAATGCCCGTGTCGCCACTCTGTATGACAGCGGCTGCGGACTCTTCTTTGGTATCTTGAGGGGGATACTGCTGGTCTCATTCGTGATGTATGCTCTCTGGCTCGCGCCCAGCAAATATGTAAGCAGCTCTGTATCCAATGGGTCCATTTTGGGCAAGACCTTCTTAAAGATAGGTCCCAAGGTGCATCAGAAGACGATGAGCGTATTCAGGCGCGGTTAAAGAGACGACCAGGGCTGATA